>DASWSI010000222.1:0-13497 GCA_036402715.1 Candidatus Limnocylindrales bacterium | reverse complement strand
CGTGTTCGCGTTCGCCCGGCAGGTCGGGGACGCGTCGGCGGCCACGACGCGACTCGAAACGCTTCAGGCATCGAACGAGCAGCTCACCGGCCGCGTTGCGGCGCTGCGTCGCGAGTACGAGACGATCCAGCAACCGTCCTGGATTGCGCAGCAGGCGCGCGGCTACCGGATGGGCAGCGGTCGCGAGGTTCCCTTCGTCATCGCGGACGGGGCGCCCTCCCTCGCGCCGGACGCGCCCGGGTCCGCCGCGGTCCGTCTCGGGGCCGTCACGGATTCGCCTTCGCCCCTCGACACCTGGTTGTCGCTCCTCTTCGGTCCCAGCCGCTAGCGACTCAGGTCAGCCGCAGCAACGAGGCGGCGAACAAGCAGGCAACCGCGTCGTTGCCCGGCTCCGCGTCGCGTATCCTTCGATCCGAGGGAGAGGAACCTTCGGATGCGTCGCGCGCGGAACGAGCCGCACGACCGTGAGGCGTCGAGGGATCCCGTGGGAGGGAGCGGGTTCGGGGATGATCAACGTCCCGGTCGAAGACGTCGTCTTCATCGTCTGCGCGCTCGTCGGGCTCGTCCTGCTTCTCGTGACGGTCGTCTTCGACGACATCCTCGGCGGGATCCTCGATGTGCTCCACGTCGGGTTCGACGTGGGCGGCACGTCGCTCACGCCGCTGCTCCTCGGGTTCGTCTCGATGTTCGGCGTGGGAGGTCTGTTCGGGACGCAGCTGCTGAACCTCCATGGCGGCGCGGCCGCCGTCGTGGGTGTCATCACGGGGGTCATCGGCGGCGTCCTCGCATCGATGCTGTTCAGCCTCCTCCGCCGGTCCGAGAGCCCCAGCCCCTTCTCGATCCAGGACTTCGTGGGTCGAACCGCGTCCGTCGCGGTATCGATCCCCGCCGGCCGGTTCGGGAGCGTCTACGTCAAGGCCGAAGGCCAGACCCACGAGCTGAGCGCGACGTCACCGACGGACATCCCGGCCGGCACGCCGGTGACCGTCACGGCGGCGCTCGGCAACGGGCTCGTCGTCGCTCCGCTCGAATCGCGCGTTCCGGCGGGGCCGGCACAGGAGGGAAGCAACCGTGTTGGGTGACGCGTTCAACATCGTCGGGGGAGGGACCTTCGTCGTCCTCCTCGCGATCGTCATCATCGTCCTGCTCATCGGCTTCATCACGAGCCGCTTCAAGGTCGCCGGGGCGAACGAGGCGCTCATCCGAAGCGGGCGCGTCGGTGGCGGCGACGCCGAGCTGAAGGTCGTCCGCGGCGGCGCGGTCATCGTGCTGCCGCTGTTCCACAAGCTGGGGCGTCTCAAGCTCACGGCGCGGCAGATCAACGTCAACCTCGCCGACGCTGTCAGCCGGCAGGGGATCAAGGTCGCCGTCCAGGGCGTCGCGACGTTCAAGATCGGCGCCGACGACGAGTCGATCCGGAACGCCGCCGAGCGCTTCCTCGAGTCGCAGGCCGACCAGGTCGACTCGATCGTCAAGAACGTCCTCGAAGGGTCGCTCCGATCGATCGTCGGCACGCTGACGATCGAGGAGCTGAACCTCGACCGGATGAAGTTCCAGCAGGCCGTCCAGGACGCCGCAAAGGGCGACCTCGCGACGTCGGGGCTGCAGATCGACTCGTTCACGATCCAGGCGATCCGCGACGAGTCCGGGTACATGGACCTCATCGGTCAGCAAGAGACGGCGCGCCGCGAGCGCGACGCCCGAATGGCCAAGGCGAGCGCCGACCAGGAGGCCGCGGTCCGGGAGGCCGAAGCCGAGCAGATCAAGATCAACGCGGCGCGCGACGTGTCCCTTCGCCGCGCGGAGACCGAGACGCAGATCGCGGCCGCAGAGGCGCGCGCGGCGCAGTCGGGTCCGCTCGCCCAGGCCGACGCGACCCAGGAGGTCGTCCGCAAGCAGACCGAGCTCGCCGAGCTCGAGGCGGCGCGCCGCCAGAAGGAGCTGCTGACGTCGACGGTTCGGCCCGCCGAGGCCGACGCGGAAGCGCAGGTCCGTCGCGCCGAGGGCGAGAAGTCGGCCCGGATCGCGGCCGCACAGGCGGACGCGGAGCGCGTGAAGCTCGCCGGCCAGGCCGAGGCGTCGGTCGCCATCACGAAGGGTGAGGCGAACGCGCGGGTCATCCTCGTCAACGCGCAGTCGGAAGCGGAAAGGGTCAAGCTCGAGGGCAACGCGGAGGCGGGCATCGTCTTCACGAAGGGCGAGGCGGAGGCCAAGGCGCTCGCGCTCCGCGCGGACGCGTACCGCCAGTTCAACGAGGCGGCCGTCATCCAGACGGTTCTCTCGATGCTCCCCGAGATCGTGCGCGCCGCGGCCGAGCCGATGGCGAACATCGGCTCGCTGACGGTGCTGTCAGCCGACGGCGCGTCGGACATCGTCCGGACGACCACGCGAACCGTGGCCGAAGCGGGTGCCGCGGTGAAGGGGCTGACCGGCATCGACATCCCGACGCTCCTGGCGAATGCGATGGGCGCCGCCGCAAGGACGAACGGCGGCCCACCTTCCGGCGGCGGCGGCGGCGGTGGTGGCGCACGCCGACCCGTGGCGGCGCGACCGCCCGCGACCACCCCGCCACCGGCCAGCGCCTCCGCGCGCGGCGCGACGCGCGCGAACGGCGCGAACGGCGGGACGGCAGCTGCGACGTCCGCGTCCGGCACCGGACAGGTCCGGGAGGATCCGGCCGAGGCCTTCGCGCGTGCCGGGGAGGCGATGCGTCGCGCGTCGCGGACGATCGGGGAGTCGACGGGGTCGCCCGTCGCGGCAGCGACTGCGGCAGTAGCCGCGGGGACGCTCGCCCCGGCGCCGTTGCCGACGACCACGGATCGCGCGGCGGGACCGCCGCGGCTCGTCCCGCGCCCGGCGTCCGAGCCGCAGACATCCGCTCCCGGCGCGCCGCTCAGCCGCGACACGACGCTCGACGACGCCGCGCTTCGGCTCGTCAATGAGCTCCAGGCCGTTCCGGGCATCGACCGTTTCGGTGCCATCCGGCTGGCGGACCTCGACCGGAGCGGACCGCGTCCGCTGCGGGCGATGTGGCGGGTCGGGCGCGAGCAGCTGGACGAGCGCTACGGCAATCTCACGATCGGCGAGATGCTCGACCGGTACGGCCACGGCGGCGCTGGTGGCACGTCGACGCAGGCGTGACGGCGCGGCGCGGCGCATCAGGCGCGATCGTCACGAGCGCCGATGAGCGGTAGCGCGCGCGACGAGTACGCCCGCGTCCTTGCCGAGAACCAGCGGTACGTCGAGGCGTTCGACCGCTCGTCGTTGACGGCTGCGCCATTGAGCGGTCTCGCGATCCTCGCCTGCATGGACGCGCGGCTCGACGTCAACGACGCGCTGGGGCTCGCGACCGGAGACGCCCACGTCATCCGCAACGCGGGCGGCCTCGCCACCGACGATGCGATCAGGTCCCTGGTGATCAGCCAGCAGCTGCTCGGCACGGACGAGATCCTCGTCATCGGGCATACGGGCTGCGGATTGCTCGGCGTCGACGAGGACGCGCTCCGGCAGCGGCTGACGGCCGCCTCGGGCAAGGCCGTCGACATGGGGTTCGGGGCGTTCGAGGACCTGGAGGCGAGCGTCCACCGCCAGGTTGCGCGCCTGCGGACACATCCGTGGCTGAAGCCGGTGCCGATCCACGGGCTCATCTTCGAGGTCGAGACGGGGAGGATTCGCGAGATCGAGTAGTCGGCCGCGGGCGTGGCACACGCGACGCGGCCGAGAACGGCTCAGCCGCGTCGCCCGGCGCGCGGCTTCCTCGGCTTCGCCGGCTTCTCGACGACCGTGTAGAAGAAGTCCTTCGTCAGGTCCCACTTCGGGTACCGGCCCAGGATGTCGCCGAACCGCTCGTAGATCGCCTCGTCCAGCGGCACCTCGGAGAAGCGGAGCGAGCGCATGACGAAGCCGATCTCGCGGAAGTAGTCCTCGTACTGGGCCCACGTCAGGCGGTTCACCCACGCCGCCCCCTCGGGCTTGCCGTGGTGCTTCTCGCGGAACTCCCGGATGACGTCGTCGCTGAACAGCAGGTGGGGGTACGGCAGGAACAGCTCGCGGTAGAGATGCGACGCGCGCGGCCCGCGATGGAGGTTCGCGCTGATCCAGGCGAGGCCGCCGGGCTTGAGGATCCGGTAGATCTCGGCGAGGACGGTGTACGGGTGGACCACGTGCTCGAGCACCGAGAACGACATCACGCGGTCGAAGAAGTCCGCCTCGAACGGGCTGGCGACGGCGATGTCGGCGCAGACGTAATGCGTCCGCTCGTCCGCCAGAGTCGCCCACGCGCCGCGCTCGCTGACGTCGACGCCCCATGCATCGGCACCGAAATGATGGCTGAGATACCAGACCTCGAACCCACCGCCGCACCCCAGCTCGAGCACGCGCTTGCCGGCAAGATCGACCGAGTTGTGGACGTCGAGAAGGCGTCGACGCGCCCGGTCCTCGCGCGTCGCCTGGTCGTACTTCGGAGGTTCCGCCACGAGCGGCTTCGAGCGGTACTCCTCGTTGAGCGCCTCGAGCAGCGCGAGGTCCATCGCGGGCGGGCGCGAGCCGGTGTCGTAGACGGACGTCACGATCCGGCCGGCTTCCTCGATCGTCGGCGGGGTCGGCCACGTCTCGCTCATGCGCTTCGGGCGTGGGAAGGCCTGGAACGATCGGGGCAGCGATCCCCAGGATGATTGCCGGCCCGCCCCGCCGAGGTCCACAACATCCGCTCCGCCGACCGTGGCGGCAATGCCTGCCAGTGCGCGACCAACGGTCCCGCGGCCGGTTCGGGGGAGCCGCCGGATTCGCCACGCGAGAGGTCCCACGGGCGACGTCGCGACGACACGCCAGGCGCGGCGAAGGATGCCGCGGGCGGGGTTCGGGCTCATCGCCGGGATGATAGACGCGAGCCGTCGTCGCGCTCGAACGCGCGGCGTCGCGGAGTGGCGCCTCAGTGGCGCGGGGCGTCTTCCGGCTGTCGCGCGTCGTCCCCGACAGGACGGCCGGTGAACCCGAGACCCTCGACGCCGTCGGGGAGGTCTCCCGCGGCCGTGTCGTCCGTGTCCCTGCCCGTGTAGCCCAGGCCTTCGACGCCGCCGTCGATCGGGTCCGGCATCGGCCGTTCCGTCCAGCCAAGCTCCTCGACCTGGCCGGCGTCGACCGCGAGCACGACTCGGCCGGCCTCGCGATCCACCCCGTCAACGGCGTGGAGCGGCACGTACAGATCGCTCGGCATGACGAGCCCGCGACTCACGACGAGGTGGGTCACGCCGACCTCCTCGATGTCACCGATCTTCTCGCCGGCGCGGTCGTGCGCCTCCCAGCCGGCCTCGATCTCGTCGCGTGGTCCGTCCATGGGCCCCCGTGCGCTTTTTGGCGCGTGTGCTGTTGGTCGACTGGCGATACCGTGCCACGCCCCGTCGCGCGCTCGTTCGCGGTCACGGCCGTCCGCGCTTGCAGTGATATTGCGGCGCGGCGAAGAGCGCGCTTTCGGGCGGCGCGGCGGGACGTCGGGTCGATCGCACGAGCGGCACGCGACGGTTTGTCATGGCGATGCAACGCGCGCTGTGCCGGCTCTCACGACGATGATGCCGAGCAACGCTTCACCGTCGGGATGCCTCTTCGCGAGGCATTGAGGAGCGACATCTTGTCCGAGCACAGGGCGGCGTCGGCGCCGCGAGAGGGTGGGCCTGTGGAATCGCACTCCACCACCGCGACCGGCCGCGGCCGCCGGCGGTCGTCGGCCGTCACGTCGTCGCCACGCGGCAAGGGTGTCGGGACGTTCTCGGCGTGGCCGCTCGAGGCCGTCGACAACTATCCAGCCCCGGCCCGCGATACGGATCCGTGGGTCCGCCTCGTCCGTGAGGGCATCGAGCTGTACCGCACGGGACGGTCCGAGTCCGCCCGCCAGATGTGGGCGGACGACATCGTCTGGTCGGTCGCGGGCGACGGTCCGGTGTCGGGACAGCACATCGGCGCCGACGCGATCTTCGGCTACCACACCCGACTCAGCCGCCTTGCCGGCGGCGAGTTCCGCCAGCGGCTCCTGGCGATCGAGGGCAGCGGGGGCCCCGTCGTCACGGCGTACCTCTGGACGCAGGCGCGGCGGGGCGACGTCGTCCTCGAGATCCCGACGCTCGTCTTCTTCGAGGTCTCGCGGATGCGTGTCAGGCGCGTCACCGAGATGCCGGGCGACCAGGCGGCGTGGGACCGGTTCTGGTCGGACTGACGCCGCCGGGCACGCCCGGGCGGGAGGCGGCGACTGGACTCGCCGATGCGCGGCGAGGGCGCGGAGGAGCGGCTCTCTTGTCGGAGGCGCGTCGCTAGACTCGCGGTCGTGCAGATCGCGCCCGATGTCTTCAGGTTCACCGACACCTGCGAGGTGTACGTCGTCCGCTCCGGCCGCGACGCGATCCTGATCGATTTCGGCAGCGGCGACGTCCTCGATCACCTCGCGGAGCTCGGCGTCGATCGCGTCACCGACGTCCTGATGACGCATCACCACCGCGACGTCGCGCAGGGCCTGCCGCGAGCGGCCGCCGCGGGGATCCGGATCTGGGTCCCACCGACGGAGGTCGACCTGTTCGCAGCCGTCGACGAGCACTGGCAGGCGCGACCGCTCGCGAATCTCTATGACCTGCGCGAGGACCGCTTCTCGCTGCTCGAGTCCGTCCCGGTCGCGGGGGTCATGGCTGAGTACCGGAGCCGGGCATTCGGCGGCATCGACGTCCTCGCGCTACCGACGCCCGGGCACACCGTCGGCTCGATGACGTATGTGATCGATCGCGCCGGAAAGCGGTTCGCGTTCACGGGCGATCTCATTGCCGCCCCCGGCAAGGTCTGGTCGCTGGCAGCGACACAATGGACGTACACCGGGATCGAAGGCGTCGCGGCAACCGTCCTGTCGTCGCTCGATGTCCTCGACCGCGCGCCGGATCTCGTGCTCCCCGCGCACGGTGAGCCGATCGAGGATCCGCCGGCCGCAATTGCCCTGCTGAACTCGCGGCTCAAGGCGCTCATCGACCTCCGCAACCCGGAGTGGGACATCGCCGGACTTCGAGGCGCGCCCTACGTCCCGATCTCCGCCCACCTTCTCTCGAACCGGACGAGCGTCTCGAACTCGTACGTCCTGCTGTCCGATAGCGGTTCGGCGCTCGTCATCGACTTCGGGTACGACTTCACGACCGGCCTTCCGGCCGGCACGGACCGCTCGTCGCGACGGCCATGGCTCGAGACCATCCCGATGCTCAAGCGGAACCACGGCGTCGACCGGATCGAGGTGGCGATTCCCACCCACTATCACGACGACCACGTCGCCGGCTTCAACCTCCTTCGCGACGTCGAGGGCGCGGAAGTCTGGGCGCCGGAGAACATGGACGAGATCTTCCGGACCCCGTCGCGGTACGACCTGCCGTGCCTCTGGTACGACCCGATTCCCGTCGATCGGCGGCTCGAGTTCGGGCGGCCGGTCCAGTGGCACGAGTACGAGATCACCGTCCATCCGCTGCCCGGGCACACGCTCTACGCCGCCGCGATCGAGTTCGAGGTCGACGGACGCCGCGTCCTCGCGACCGGCGACCAGCAGGACGGCCGATGGGTTGCCGACGAGCGGCCGGAGATGCTGAACTACCAGTACCGAAACGGGTTCGAGCTCGATGACTTCGTGCGGAGCGCGGAGCTCTACAAGCGGCTGAAACCGGATCTCATGATCGGCGGCCACTGGGTCCCGCGGCCCGTGACGCCGGAGTACCTCGACGAGCTCGCCGCGGCGGGCGAGCGCCTGGCCCGGGCGCACCGCGACCTGTTGCCGCTCGAGGTGGTCGACTTCGGGGCGGGCGGGTTCGGCGCCCGGATCGAGCCGTACCAATCCGACATCCGGGGCGGCGACGCCGTCGAGGTGAGCGTCGAGGTTCGAAACCCGTTCGGCCGGCCGGACGAGGCCCTCGTGCGTCTCGTCGCACCGGCCGGCTGGGCGGCGTCGCCCGGGGAATGCCGCGTGCCGCTCGCGGCGCGGGGCCGCGCGACGGCGACGTTCGAGGTCCGGCCACCGAAAGGCGTCGTCGCCCGCCGGGCGCGAATCGCGGCCGACCTCACGGTGGGATCGGTCCGTTTCGGTCAGCAGGCCGAGGCGCTCGTCACGGTTCGATGAGTGCTCGCCGGTGAGAACGCGTGGCGATGCAGCGGCACCCATCATCGAGACGCGGTCGTATCGCCTGGCCGTGCTGGCCGGCCGCCCCGTTGCGCTGCTCGACGACGCGCTCGGGGAGCGGTGGGCTGAGCTCCGCCTGCTCGCGTCGTTCGAAACGCTCGGCGGCGCCGACGAGACGACATCGGTCACCGGCCCCGAGATCGACCGCGACGGCGCGACCGTCAGGCTGACGTGGCAGCTCGGGAGCACGCGCTGGGACCGAAAGTCGATCACGCTGGTGTGCCGCGAGGACGAGATCGAGGTCCGGGCCCGAGTCTCGGGTGCGGGCCGGCTGGCGACCGTCGAGCTGCTCGGCGGCGCGGCGACGATTCCGCCCGCCGCAACGGGGCGGTTCGCGAGCGGCGCGTGGTTCGAGACCCTGTTGTCGCCCTCGCCCTCCGATCCAGCGCGGATCGTCCAGCCGGCTGCGGAATCGTCGACGATCGGGGTCGTCGGTGGCTCCGAGCCCGGCCGCGGCCACTGGTTCTTCACGCCGGGCCCGTTCTGCTACGCGGTCAGTCGCCGCCCGACACTCGACCTCGCCGAGCCCCCGGCGGGGGAGTGGCTGACGTTCGGGCTCGCGGCGTCCGTCGCGCAACTCGGCTTCACCGACTTCGAGTACCTCGCCGCGGACCGCGGCTTCCGGTTCGCGCTTCGATACGAGGGCCACACAACGGTCGACGGCGAGTTCGAGGCGCCGGCGCTGATCGTCGGGTTCGGCGCGCGTGATCCGTACGACGGCATCCGGCGCCACCGGGCGGCGCTCGTGGAGCGCGGCTTGGCGGCGGCGCCGAAACACTCGAGCGAGCCGGCATCGCCAGCGCGCGCAGACATTTCCGCGGACGCTCCGGCCTCCCCGGCGACGCACGCGCCGCCCTGGTGGCTCGAGCCGATGTTCTGCGGCTGGGGCGCGCAGTGCCATCTCGCCCGCGCCGCCGGCCTCGATCTCGGCGGCGCGGCGTCGTACAGCCGTCGGGACCGCTACGACGAGTTCCTCGCGACCCTGGAGGCGAACGGCGTCGTTCCGGGCACGGTCGTGATCGACGACAAGTGGCAGGCGGATTACGGCACCTGCGAGCCCGACGATGACAAGTGGCCGGACCTCCGCGGCTGGATCGCGGACCGCCACGCGAGGGGCCAGCGAGTCCTGCTCTGGTGGAAGGCGTGGGACGGCGGGAGCCTTCCCGCGGAGCTGTGGGTTCGGACGGCGGCCGGCGAGCCCGTGGCGCTCGACCCGGGCAACCCCGACGCCCGGACGGCGATCCGCCGCGCCGCCGCGACGATGCTTGCCCCGGATGCCCTCGGTGCCGACGGCCTGAAGATCGACTTCACCGCCCGAACCCCGAGCGGCGCGTCGCTCGTGAACGCCGGTCCCCGGTGGGGTGTCGGGCTGCTCCGCGAGATGCTCGAGACCGTCCACGACGAGGCGAAGCGGGTTCGGCCGGACGCGCTGATCATCGGTCACACGCCGAACCCGGCGATCGACCCGTTCGTCGACATGATCCGGCTCAACGACATGCTCCGGCTCGACGATCCGCACCCGGTCGCGCCGATCGTCCCCCAGATGCGCCACCGCGCGGCGATTGCCCGCGCGGCGTCGCCGGACCACCCCATCGACACGGACGACTGGTGCGCCCCGGACCTCGCGTCGTGGCGAGCGTTCGCCGCGATGAAGGCGGAGCTCGGCGTTCCGGCGCTGTACTACGCGACCCACCTCGACTACAGCGGCGAGGCCCTGACGCCGAGCGACTACGCGCTCGTCCGGGACACATGGGCGGCGTACCGCGCGGCGCAGGGGCTCCCGCACCGCGGCTGAGGCTGTTGGGAGGCTTTCGCAAGGCGCGTTCCCGGACTCCCGGTGACACCGCAAGTCCGAAGGACAAAAACTCTCACGATCTGGCGCCGTGCGCGGCGACGTGCCGATCGCGGCCGATTGGGCGAGGCTCGATGGAGGCCGGAAACGGCGACCGGAGGTCCGCCCAGGAGCGTGATGACGCCGGTCCGCCGCGCGTCTCGGAGGAGGATCGATGGCAATGCCGCGCGCCAAGGGCGTCGCAGCGCTCCTTGCGTTCGTTCTCGCGGTCACCGCGTGCAGCAGTGGCAGCACCCCGAGCCCGTCGTCGGGATCGTCCGGGGCGGCCGCGTCCGGTGCGGGCGCGTCGGGCGCCGGCGGATCCGGCAGCCCGGCGGCGTCCGGAAGCGGCGGCGCCAGTGGCGGGACGGCGATCTCCGCCAGCGGCGAGCTCAACGTCATGGGCTTCGACTGCACGAAGGGCGACGACATCGCGCTCAACCGGATCAAGGAGTTCAAGTCGAAGTTCCCGGACGTCACCCTCAAGTGCACCGAAGGTGGCCTGAACGACCAGCAGTTCCTGACAGCGGTCCGCAGCGGCAGCCCGCCTGACCTCATCTACATGGACCGCGGCAAGATCGGGACGTTCGCGTCGCAGGGCGCGATCCAGCCCATGGACGACTGCGTCTCCAAGGCCGGCATCGACATGAGCAACTTCCGTGACGCCGCGGTGAAGCAGGTGACCTTCGACAGCAAGGTCTACGGCATCCCGGAGTTCTTCAACGTCGTCGTGCTCGTCATCAACAACAAGGTCCTCAAGGAGGCGGGCGTCTCGCCGGACGACGTCGACACGAGCAAGTGGGACGCGCTGAAGGCGGCGAACCTGAAGCTCCTCAAGAAGAGCGGCAACAAGATCACCCGGCTCGGGTTCGATCCCAAGCTGCCGGAGTTCCTTCCGCTGTGGGCGAAGATCAACGGCGTCGACCTCATCAGCGCCGACGGCAAGACCTCGAACCTCGATGACCCGAAGGTCGCCGAAGCCCTGACCTTCGCCCGCGACCTCATCCAGGCGCACGGCAAGGCCGCGGACTTCTTCGCGGCCCGGGACTCGCTGAGCGCCGACTTCTTCGGCGCCGGCAACCCGATCGCCAAGGACGTCCTGGGGGCGTTCCCGATCGAGCAGTTCTTCCTCAACGTGATGGCGGATACGTCGCCGAACGTCGACATCACGGTCAAGGCACCGAAGACGAAGGACGGCCAGGACATCTCGTACGCGACCGGCCTCACCTGGGCGGTCCCCGAAGGCGCCAAGAACAAGGACGCCGCCTGCGCGATGGCGGCGACGATGACGAGCAAGGACACGTGGGTTGCGGCCTCCAAGGCGCGCGCCGACAAGCGCAAGGCGGACAAGAAGCCGTACACCGGGACCTTCACCGGCAACAAGGCCGCGGACGCCGAGATCTTCGGGACGCTCGTCGACCTGTCGGCGATGCCGCAGTTCGACGCGGCGGTGAAGGCGACCGTCGCCGTCTCCGACAAGGCATTCGCGATGCCGGCCGTGGCCGGCGGCGCGGACTTCGAGAAGGCGTGGCGTGACGCGGTCAACAAGGTGCTCAACGAGGGCGCCGACCCGGCCCAGGCCCTGAAGGACGCCGATGCGACAGCCCAGCAGGCGCTCGACGCCGGCGGGGGCTGATGCCGACCTCCTGACGACAGCTCAGCGAACCCTGTGAGGGCCCATCGATGACCGCAGCGACCGCTCCCGCGCCAGGCCGGCTCACGCGCCTGTCGCAGGACCTCCGCCGCTCCGAGACCCGGTGGGCCTTCCTGTTCCTCCTGCCGTGGATCGTCGGGTTCGTCATCTTCACCGCGGGCCCGATGATCGCGAGCCTCGTGCTGTCGTTCACGAACCTCAGCCTTCGAAAGAACTTCGACTTCATCGGGACCGCGAACTACGAGCGGCTCATCAACGACCAGCGCGTCGGGCTCGCGCTCGGCAACACGGCCTACTTCACGATCCTCCACGTGCCGCTGTCGATGGCGTTCGCCCTGCTGCTGGCGCTCATGCTCCTCCGCGTCGGGCGGTCGGCGGGCTTCTTCCGGACGGTCTTCTACCTGCCGACGATCACGCCGGCCGTCGCCGTGGGTGCGCTGTGGCTGCTGCTGCTCAACGGGCAGGCGGGCCTGATCAACCAGGCACTCGGGCTGTTCGGGATCAACGGCCCGAACTGGACGACGGACCCGACGTGGATCAAGCCGGGACTCGTCCTGATGAGCCTGTGGGCGCTCGGCAGCACGGTCGTCATCTACTTCGCGGCCCTCAGGAACGTGCCGCTCGAGCTGTACGAGGCGGCCCGGGTGGACGGCGCGAGCAGCTGGCAGCAGTTCCGGAACATCACGCTGCCGATGATCAGCGGCGCGCTGTTCTTCACCCTGATCGTCAACACCATCGCGTCGCTCCAGGTCTTCGACCAGGTCTACACGATGTACTTCGGGCAACCGAACGCGACGGCCGGTGACCGGGCCGCCCTGTTCTACGTGGTCCACCTGTTCAACGAGGCGTTCGTCAGCTTCCGGATGGGCTACGCGTCAGCGCTGGCCTGGCTCCTCTTCATCATCATCATGGTCATCACGTTCATCCAGATCAGGCTCAGCAAGCGCTGGGTCTACTACGAGAACGACTGATGGCGACGACGCCGGACAACATCCAGCGCGGAGTCGCCGGACCCGTCGCGGTCCCACTCGTCGCGGGACGGGACGTCGCGCAGCGCGGCCGGCCGCGGCTCACGGCCAGCCGTGTCCTCTTCCTCGTCGGGCTCGTCCTCGTCTCCGTGCTGTTCCTCTTCCCGTTCGTCTGGCTGCTCTCGGCGGCGCTCAAGACGCGCGAGACGGTGTTCAACAACCAGCTCATCCCGGACCCCGCCCAGTGGGGCAACTTCGCCGAGATCTGGAGCCGCGCGCCGGTCCTCGACTGGCTCCTGAACAGCACGGTCGTCTCGGTCCTCGCCGCGGCGACGGTGACCCTCAGCTCCGCGCTCGTTGCGTTCGGGTTCGCCTACTTCCGCTTCCCGTTCCGGAATGCGCTCTTCGGGCTCGTGCTCGCCTCGATGATGCTGCCGGGGGCCGTGATGATGGTCCCCCAGTTCCTCATCTGGAAGACGATCGGGGACGTCGCGCCGCCGCTTGGGCTCAACACGCTGACGCCGCTCTGGGCAATGAACCTGTTCGGCTCCGCGTTCTACATCTTCCTGCTACGGCAGTTCTTCCTCGGGCTGCCGCGTGAGGTCTTCGAGGCCGCGCGGGTCGACGGCGCCAACTACCTCACGATGTGGCGGAAGATCGCCGTCCCGCTGACGCTTCCGGCCCTGATCGTCGTCTTCATCTTCGAGCTCAAGGCGAGCTGGACCGATCTCATGAAGCCGCTCATCTACATCCGCGACATCAACCTCTTCACGCTGCCGCGCGGCCTGCAGCTCCTCGTCGCGCAGAACAACATCGCGGCCGGCGGCGCCGGCGACATGCAGCTCGTCATGGCGGC
>DASWSI010000221.1:0-3712 GCA_036402715.1 Candidatus Limnocylindrales bacterium | reverse complement strand
CGCGCCTGCCGCGGACTCGTCACGGCCGTCCGCTTGGGCGGGTGCGCCGCCGGACATCCGGAGGCCATACCAGACGCTCCCGACGAGCGCGGCGATGCCGGGAATCGCGATCCATCGTGGGAGCCTGACGCCGAGCATCCGATCGAGTGACAGCGCACCCGGCCCCGCCGCAATGAGCGCCGTCTGAACGGCCATGTTCGTGACCGTCAGCTCGGATCCGCCGGCCGTGACCCAGATCGGCTTCCCGGCATGGACCTTGATCGTCGCCATCAGCATCGAGCCCATGGCGAGGAGCGGGCCGATCGGGTTCAGGAATCCGAGGACCATCAGGACGCCACCGCCGAACTCGGAGACCCCGGCGAGCGTCGCCCACGGCTTCCCGGGCCGGAAGCCCATCGATTCGAGCCAGCCGGTCGTGCCGCCCAGCCCATGTCCCCCGAAGGCGCCGAACAGCTTCTGGGCGCCGTGGCCCGCGATGAGCGAGCCGACGGTCCCGCGGAGTACGAGAAGCGCGAGATTCACCATCTCACCGACCCTTCTACTGCTTCTTCGCGATCGCCCGGCCCAGATCCTCCTTCGACATCCGCGACCGCCCGCGGATGCCGAGATCCTTTGCCCGGGCGTACAGCTCACCCTTTGAATGACCGAAGACGTCGACGCCGCCGAAGGTCTCACCGGCCGTCGCGGGCTCGCGGACCCCGCTCGGCGGCCCGCGGATCGGACGGGCCCTTCCGCTTCTTCGGCTCCCAGTGGTCGTCGACCTTCTCGAACGAGTGCTTCAGCGCCGAGAAGGCCGTTCGGTGCGCTCGCTCTCCCTCGCCGTATGTCTCCACGGCGCTGTCGTGCGTCTTCCGGAACGTCTCCTGCGCCTTCTTCGGCGAGCGCTTCAGCGTCCCCGGCAGATCGTCGCGCTGCGGCATGACGTGCTCCTCGTCAGGCGGCCGGCGACAGGACGACCTTGATGCAGCCGTCCTCCTTGTCCCGGAACCGCCGATAGCCATCTGGGGCGTCCTCGAGCCGCATCCGGTGGGTGATGATCGCCTCGGGGGCGATCTCGCCCTCGAGGACCCGGGCGAGGAGCGGCCGCATGTAGCGGTGGACCGGCGTCTGCCCGCCGCGGATCGTCAGGCCCTTCTCGAACGCGGCCCCGATGGGAAACGCGTCGAGGTAGCCCGAATAGACACCGGCAATGGCGACGTTGCCACCCTTCCGGCAGGCCTGGATCGCGGACCGCAGCCCCGCTCCGCGATCGCTCCCGATGCGCAATGCGTGCATGACCCGGTCCCGTGTCCCCGACAGGCCGCCGCCGTGCGCCTCCATCCCGACCGCGTCGATGCATGCATCGGGGCCGCGCCCGGCGGTCCGCGCCTTCAGCTCGTCGACGATGTCCTCACGGTCGTCGATCGGCTCCGCTCCGGCCGCCGCCGCCATGACCAGTCGCTCCGCAACCCGATCGATCGCGAACACCCGATCTGCGCCGAGGAGAAACGCGCTGCGGATCGCGAACTGGCCAACCGGCCCGCAGCCCCAGACCGCGACGGAGTCCCCCGGCTTGATGTCGCACAGCTCTGCGGCCATCCAGCCCGTCGGCAGCACGTCACCGAGGAACAGGACCTTGTCGTCCGTGACGTCCCGCGGCACCTCGAGCGCCCCGACGTCGATGAACGGGACGCGGACGTATTCGGCCTGCCCGCCGGCGTAGCCGCCGAAGAGATGCGAGTAGCCGAAGAGCCCTGCCGACGAGAAGCCGTACATCGCCTCGACCGCCTCGGCGTTCGGGTTCGAGTTGTCGCACAGCGACCACTCGCCGCGCCGGCAGTAGCCGCACCGACCGCATGCGATCGCGAACGGGATCACGACACGGTCGCCGACGGTGACCCGGCTGACCGCCGACCCGACCTCGACGACCTCGCCCATGAACTCGTGGCCGAGGATGTCTCCGCTCCGCATCGACGGGACGTAGCCGTGGTAGAGGTGCAGGTCCGAGCCGCAGATCGCGGTGCTCGTGACCCGGACGATGCCGTCCTGGGGGTTGAGGATCACCGGGTCGGGCACAGACTCGACGCGAACGTCCTCCGGGCCGTGCCAGGTGACCGCCTTCACCAGCTGGCGGCCTCGATCGCGGCGATGCGCCGATCCTCTTCCTCCGAGGTTGACTGGCGGGCCGCCGCAGATTGCGTCTCGGGCTCGACGGCGTCGGCATCGTCAGCCGACTCGCGCGCGGACGGCTGGCCTGCCGTCGTCGCGATCTCGCCGGCCTCGAGAAGCTGGCGGGCGCGGCGCAGGCTTTCGCGGAGCTGCGCTTCGAGCGCCGGCCCGAACAGTCGCTCGAGCCCGCCGGAGATCGGCCCGCCGGGCAGCTGAAGCGTCAGCCGGACCTCCGTGCCGCGACCACCCGGCGCATCCGAGAAGCCGACCTTGACGCGGACCGGACCGCCGGACATCGGGATCGGGCCGTCGCCGTCGCTCTCCCACGCGAGCCGCTCGAGCGGGACGTCCTCCGCCGTTCGCATCGCGACCTCGATTGCGGGGCCCGCCGCTCCCGCGAGTCGCCAACGCTGTCGGCCGTCATCGGTGAGCGTGATGCCCTCGATCGGGCCGTGGAGGAGCGTCAGGTTGGCGGGATCGCGCCAGAAGAGGTAGACCGGCTCGCGGTCCCGGCTGATCGTCGTCGACGCCGACCGGCTGTGGTCCTGCGGCGTCGATTCGGTCGCCGTGAAGAGCAGCGGCTCGTCCGCCGGCGTCAAATCCGCGAACCGGTCGACCGCCCCCATCGTGCTGATGCCGCGATACGCGAGCCCGGCGCCGGCAAGCGCCATCAGCGTCCCCGGCACCCGACCGCGGCGGAGTCCGAGGAGCGCGAGTACCGCCCCGATGATGGCGAGAGCGAGCCCTCCGATGCCTGGTCCGCCGATGCCTGCCCGTGCGCTCGAGAGAGCGTCTGATCCCGTCAATCGTTCCATGCTGCGTATGGTCGCCGAGGTCTCGATTTGCTGCGCTGCAGCGGCCCGCGAGCGGGGATTGCACTCCCGTTGCAGCGGCTCTCAGGTGCGGACCCACGTCGCGCCGCGGGCGCCCGTGGCGTCGCTGCCGGCCGGGCGCGTCCGCGGTGGATTCGATGTCGCAACGCTGCTGCGACGGCACGGACCGGCGCCGCGACGTCGAGCGACGCCTTGCGGACCGACGCTGTCGCGACACAGGAGGGAGCTCGATGAAAAGCCTCTTCTCGCGCGTCCAGCGCGAGCTGCCGGACACGGACAAGGATCGCTACGACATCGCGTACGAGCGCGGACGTGCGCAGTCACGGAGCAGCCTCCTGTTCGGTGGCCTGGCGCTCGGGGCGCTGTCGGGACTGATCGGCATGTTCATCCTCGATCCCGCGCGGGGAGCCAGGCGACGAGCCGACATCGCTGCGCGGGTTGGCGGCCTTCGTGGCCAGGTCGCGTCAGCGACGCGAACCGCATCGCAGAAGGCGACGGATCTCGCCGGCAAGGCGAAGGACACGGCAGCCGACCGGGGAATGAGCGGGCCCGGCGCCTCGTCCCCGGGGCCCGAGCCGTCATTTGCCACCGGGCCGCTTCCGGCGTCCCATGTCGAGCCACCGACGCGTGCCGAGACAGTCGGCGCAGCCTCGACGGCGTCGACGCCGCCGAGCGCTTCCGCGGACAGTGGCGCGGCCGTGAATGCGGGCGCGGATCCGGGAGCCCAGCCC
>DASWSI010000220.1:0-1906 GCA_036402715.1 Candidatus Limnocylindrales bacterium | reverse complement strand
GCGGGAACGTCCTTCGTGACGACCGCGCCGGCCCCGGTCCTCGCGCCGTCTCCGAGCGTCAGCGGCGCGCGAAGCATCGTGTCGACGCCGAGGAAGACACCCTCGCCGATCGTCGTTCGGTGCTTCCGCGTTCCGTCGTAGTTCGCCGTGATCGTCCCGGCGCCGACGTTCGTTCGGGCGCCGACGTCCGCGTCGCCGAGATAGCTCATGTGGTGCTGCTTGACGCCGGCACCGAGGCGACTGTTCTTGATCTCCGCGAAGTTGCCGACCTCCGCCCCCGGTCCGACGATGCTCCCCGCTCGAAGGTGCGAGAACGGCCCGACCTGCGCGCCATCGGCAATCTCCGACGACTCGACGATGCTGGCCCAGACGCGGCTTCCCGAGCCGACGGTGCTGTCGACGATCTGCGTTCCGGCGCCGATCACCGTCCCGTCGCCGATCCGCGTCCGCCCGCGGAGGATGACGTTCGGCTCGAGCGTGACGTCGCGGCCGAGCTCGACCGTCGCGTCGAGATACACGGTCGACGGGTCGCGCATCGTGACGCCGGCCCGCATGTGCGCGCCGTTGATGTCCGTTCTGAGGTCCCATTCGGCCTGGGCGAGCTCCGCCCGGTCGTTGATTCCCAGCAGCCGCCCGTCGTCCTCGACGTCGAGGGCCGAGACGAGCCGGCCATCCGCACGGGCGATCTCGACGAGCTCCGTGAGGTACAGCTCACCGGTCTTCGGTGACGGGGTCAGGCGTGCGATCGCGTCGCGAAGCCACTGCGCGTCGAACGCGTACAGCCCGGCGTTGATCTCCGCGATCTCCAGCTCGTCGTCCGTCGCGTCCGCGGCCTCGACGATTCGCTCGACGGACCCGCCGTCGCTCCGGATCACCCGACCGAGCTGGCGCGGGTCGTACGCGGCGACGGCCGTCAGGGCGAATGCGGCGTGGTCGAGCCGGCGCTGGTCGAGCAGGTCACGGAGGAGCGCGGCGTCGATTCGCGGGACGTCGCCGGAGAGCACGAGCACCTCCGTGGCGTCGCCCGGGATCATCCCGACCGCCGCCCGGACCGCATCGCCGGTGCCGCGTGGCTCGTCCTGGAGCGCGAACTGCGCCTGCCCGGCGAACACCTCGAGAAGCGCGGCGACGGCCGGCGAGTAGACGACGATCGGGTCGCGACCCGTCGCCGCGCGGGCGGCATCGAGGACATAGGCCAGCATCGGGCGCCCGCACAGCTCGTGGAGGACCTTCGGGACCCGCGACTGCATGCGCGTGCCGAGGCCCGCCGCGAGGACGATCGCTACCGTCTGCGACGGCCGGGCACTTGGGGGGTTCACGAGGGACGGAGCCGAAGGGCAACGGTGCCGCGACACGCGGACCGACGGGCGCCGTCAGGTGCCGGCGGAAGGGGTTCAGTTGTCATCTGAGGGTCCCGGCATCGTAGGGGGCGGTCGTTCGGGGTGTCAAACCGGGATGGGCGTCCGGCGTGGCTTCGGGGTGCCCGGATCGAGCCGCTCAAACGGACCGGCGGGCGATCGCCTCGATCTCGACCAGACCGCCCTTCGGCAGGGCCCCGACGGCGAACGTCGAGCGGGCCGGCGGCGGATCGGGCATGTAGCGGCCGTAGACCGCGTTGACCGCGGCAAAGTCCGCGATATCGGCGAGGAAGATCGTCGTCTTCACGACGTCCGCCATGGCCACGCCGGCCGCATCGAGGACCGCGGTCAGGTTCTTCAGGGCACGCTCGGCCTGCGCCTCGACGCCGCCGGCGACGAGCTCGCCCGAGGATGGATCGAGGCCGATCTGCCCCGAGCAGAAGACGAACCCGTCGACGGCGATCCCCTGGCTGTACGGCCCGATCGCCGCCGGCGCTCCGGATGTCGAGACCGCGCGTCGGGTCATGGCTGCCTCCTGAGTGTGTCGA
>DASWSI010000219.1:0-15788 GCA_036402715.1 Candidatus Limnocylindrales bacterium | reverse complement strand
CCGCGGCACGGGCGCCGGACCCGCGAGTCGGCCCGGCGGCGCGGGCGCCGCGAGCCCCGCGGGCGCGGCTAAGCCCGGCGCGTCGCCGCGGTTCGTCCAGGCGAATCTGTCGTCCTCGGCAGCCAGCGTCCTGCGCGGCCTCCACTACCACCAGCGGCAGCTCGACTACTGGGTCGTCGCGTCCGGTCGCGCGCTGGTCGCGCTCGTCGATGTCCGCCCGCTGCTGACCGGATCGGGGCCGCGAGCCGTCGTCGAGACCCGCGAGCTGGCAGCGGACGAATGGGTCGTCATTCCCGTCGGCGTCGCGCATGGCTTCCTCGCCCTCGAGCCGCTCGAGCTGCTCTACCTCGTGACGAACGAGTACGACGGGTCCGACGAGCTGGGGTTCGCGTGGGACGATCCCGCGGTCGGCGTTCCATGGCCGACGCTCCCGACGCCGGACGGACGCCCGATCCTGTCCGAGCGCGACCGATCCAACCCGTCGCTCGCCGAGCTGGTGGCCAGCCTTCGGCAGTGACGGCTCGGGGCGTGGCGAGTGACGCCGATCGGTGCGCGCCCGCACCACCTCCGGCCGGACGGCGGAACGCGTGACGGACGCACACCGCACCCCTGCGCCTCCGTCTCCACCGGGCGCTCGACGAAGAGGCTAACCGTCGAGGGACCATCCCGCGATTGAGTTGCCGGCAGCCCCGCCGCAGCCTGACCAGGCACTCAATCGCGACGCCTCGTCTCGCGTCGCCGCCCCGTCCCAGCTGGAGCCAACGTGCGCAACGTCGCCGCGGCCATCGTCCTCGCCGTCGCTGCCGGCCTCGGCGGATTCGCGTCGAACGGGGTGCCCACCGCGGCCGCGGCATCGCCCGTCAAGGTCGTGATCATCGTCGGCCCGACGGGCAGCGCGACCGCGAGCTACCGGATCGGTGCCGACGCCGCGTACGCCGAGGCGATCAAGTACACGCCGAACGTCGTCAGGCTCTACAGCCCGATCGCCACCTGGACCGCGGTCAAGGCCGCGACCGCCGGTGCCTCGATCGTCGTCTACCTGGGTCACGGCAACGGCTGGCCGAGCCCGTACACGAACGACCCGCTCTACACGACGAAGGACGGGTTCGGGCTCAACGCGACGGCCAACAACGGCGACTCGAACACGAAGTACTACGGCGAGCCCTCGATCGCGACCCTGAGCCTGGCCCCGAACGCCGTGATCCTCCTCAACCGCCTGTGCTACGCGTCGGGCAACTCCGAGCCGGGCAACGCGGAGCCGACGAAGACCGTAGCGAAGCAGCGGGCGGACAACTACGCCGCCGCGTTCCTCAAGGCCGGGGCCCGCGGCGTCATCGCCGACGGCCACATCTCCAGCGTCGCGTACTACATCCGCGCCCTGTTCACGAGCCACCTGACCCTCGACCAGCTCTGGCGCGCGGCCCCGAACTACCACGCCCACACGTTCGCGTTCGCCTCCGTCCGCAACCCCGGCTTCACCGTCGAGATGGACCCCGACAACCTGGCGTCGAGCTACTACCGCTCGCTGTCGGGAGCCCTGACCCTGTCCGCCGACTCGGTCACCCACCTCGCGCCACTGACGGGCTTCGTGGCCGAGCCGGCGCGGACCGTCACCCGGACGACCGGAACCCGCTGAGCCCGGCCGTCGCCGCGGGCGGCGATGGGCTCGACGCGACGATCGGACCTGCGGCGGTGGGACGTTGGGACGACCCAAGACCACTGCAGATCGCCCCCGGCCGACCACGGCCTGTGACCATCGTCAGGCTTGGTCGCGGCGCCCTCCAGACCTAGCCTCGCGTGGTCCCGAGCGACTGGTCAGACGTCGCGGCGGACAGCATCGGCCGGCCCCGTCACCGGCGACCAGTCCCGTCACCCGCGCTGCCGCCGAGGACCACGTTGACCGACATCCCGACCAGCTCCGTCGCGACCTCGGCAACCGTGCGCCGCGCCGCGGCGATCGCGGCCGTGACCGTCCTCATCGCGTCGATCCTCAGCGCCTCCGGCGCGTTCGCCGCGAACCCCGCCTCGCCCAATGAGGTCCCGCAGGTCCGCGAGCTGCCGCCGACGACCGTCTCCGCCGACAATCGCGCCACCGCGGACGCGCCAGCCCTCGCGCCGATCACCGCTGATCCCGCCGGCGACGTCCTGCCGATCACGCCGTCCGCAACGGGCTCGGCGAGTGACGTCGGCCGCGCCGATCTCGCGACCGCGTCGATGCTGCGGCCCGGAGTCCAGTACCAGGAGGCCGTTGCCCACGGCGGCGACCGCACGCGCTTCACGCCGGGCGGCCGCGTCTCGGTCGGCTTCAGCCCGCGCGCCGGCGACGGCTGGTCGATCGATGGCCACGCGCCCCGGCCGCTTCCCGCCGGCAACGCGTCGGGTCGCGATATCGCCGCGAGCGCAGAGGGGTCGACCTGGGCCGTTCGCGCGCCAACGGAGGTCGGAGCACGGCCGCCCGTCGCCGTCGCGCCGCCGGTCGACGCACCCACCGTCGATCCCGCCGACGTCCAGGCCGCGAACGGCGCGAGCGTCGCGTCCCCCGCGACCGCCGCGCCGTCGGCGCCGGCCAACGCGGGTCTCCTTCGGCAGGTCTTCGGGTTCCTCCCGTACTGGCAGCTTTCGGACAGCTCGACGACGCTCAACTACGACGTCCTCTCGACGATCGCCTACTTCAGTGTCGGCGCGGACGCGCAGGGCAATCTCCTCAAGAAGAACGCCGACGGATCGCTGACGTCCGGCTGGGGCGGCTGGGCGAGCTCGCGGCTCACGAGCGTGATCAACACGGCCCACCAGAAGCGGACGCGGGTCGTCCTGACGATCACGTCGTTCGCGTGGACGACGTCCGAGGCGACGAAGCAGGCGGCCCTGCTCGGCAGCCCGGCGGCCCGGCTGAACCTCGCCCGCCAGGCGGCTGCCGCGGTCCGCGACCGTGGCGTCGACGGCATCAACCTCGACTTCGAGCCGATCGCGTCCGGGCACGCCGCGGACTTCACGGCCTTCGTCCGAACCCTGCGCGCAGAGCTGAACCGGATCCGGTCCGGCTATCAGCTGACGTTCGACACGACGGGCTGGATCGGCAACTACCCGATCGAGGATGCGACGGCGTCCGGCGGCGCCGACGCGATCTTCATCATGGGCTACGACTACCGGACCGCCGGCGCGGATCCCGTCGGGTCCGTGGCGCCCCTGACCGGCCCGACGTACGACCTGACGGACACCGTTCGGGCGTTCACCGCGCGCGTGCCGGCGTCGAAGATCATCCTCGGCGTGCCGTACTACGGCCGCGCCTGGTCCACCGCGACGGGCGGCCTCCACGCCGCGAACACATCCGGGACGAAGTTCGGGACGTCGAACACCGTCATCTACTCGACCGCGGTGGACTACGCGACGAAGTACGGCCGACACTGGGACCCGATCGAGCAGTCGCCATACGTCGCGTACCAGCGCCAGAACTGCACGACGACGTACGGCTGCGTCACATCGTGGCGCCAGATCTACTACGACGACGCGGCCTCACTCGGCGCGAAGTACGACCTCGTCAATCGCTACGCGCTCCGCGGCGCCGGGATGTGGGCGCTCGGTTACGAGGGAACGCGCACCGAGCTCAACCGCGTTCTCGCCGCGAAGTTCCTCCACGACACGACCCCGCCCGTCGTCGGGATCAAGACACTTGCCTGGCATCAGCGCGACCAGGCGTTCACCGTCTCGTGGACCGGCGACGACATCAGCGGGATCGCCCACTACGACGTCCAGAAGTCGGTCGACGGCGGGGCGTGGACCACGTGGCTGACGGCGACGACAAAGACGTCCGAGACGTTCGTCGGGGCCGCGAATCACGGCTACGCGTTCCGGGCTCGCGGCGTCGACGGCAAGGGCAATGTCAGCGCCTGGAACACGACCTCGACATGGTCGCCCGCGCCGCGCCTGAGCGTCGGCGCGTTCGGCGGCGTCCGCGCCGCAACGTTGTCGCTCCGAACGGCGCCCCACACGACCGCGACGAAGACGGGGGAGCTCGCGGCGGGGGACATCGTCTCGATCGTCGGGGGGCCGACGACGGCAGACGGCTACACCTGGTGGCAGATCAGCGGGCCGCTCCGCGAGTGGCGCCCGGTCGGCCCGATCGACGAGGGGATCTGGGCCGCCGCGGGTACCGCCGGCGACCCATGGATCGCAGCCTCTCGCGCACCGAACACGACGTTCGTCGACCCGGTCATCGCGGGGCTGTCCGTCGGCGACGGATCGCGAGCGTTCTCGCCCAACGGCGATGGCTACCGCGACTCGATCGCCGTTCGCTGGACGAACACCGTCGCGCTCGACGCGCTCGTCCTGAAGGTCTATCGCTCGACGGGCGCGCTCGTCGATACGGTGACGCTCACGGAGCGGGGCGCCGGCGCGCAGCAGCACACGTGGGACGGCAAGGTCGGCGGGGCACCGGTCGGCGATGGCACGTACCTGCTCGAGCTCGTCGGCACGTTCGGTGGCGTGTCGTACGGCGCGCCGTCCACCCAGGCCCCGAACGCGGCCCTCGTCGCCGCCTTCGGCGTCACGGTCGACACCGGCTCGCCAGTCGTGGCCGGCAGCCTCCTCTGGACGCCGCCGCTCTTCTTCCCCCAGGATCGCGACGCGGTCGCAGCGGCGTCCCGGGTCTCGTTCCGGCTCCAGCGACCCGCATCGACGACCCTTCGGATCTACGACCTCGCCGGGCGGTACGTCAAGACGGCGTGGGCGGATCGGAGCCTCGCCGCCGGGACGTATTCGTGGACCTGGACGGGCCTGAGCGGCACCGGGGCGATGGTCCCGCGGGGCTGGTATCGAACCGTCCTCACCGCGACGTCGGCGGCAAATCGCGCGACAGTCGTGAAGCTCGTCCTCGCCGACGCGTTCTCGATCGTCGCATCGCCGGCTTCGCCTGCCGGAGGACAGACCATGACGCTCACCCTCCACACGGCCGAGCCGCTGCGTGCCGCGCCCGTCGTGTCGTTCGCGCAGGCTGGGAGATCGGCGACGGCCAAGGTCGCGACGGCCTCCGGGACGCGGCGCTACGTCGTCTCGTTCTTCGTCGGGAGCGGCGCGCCGGGGCGGGCGACGGTGAGGATCTCGGGCCACGATGGTGCCGGGCACGTCGTCTGGCAGATCTTCTATATCACCGTGCGGTAGCGGCGCAGCGATCGGCGCAAAGCCCCCGCCCTACACTGCAGCGCGATGACGACTCCGGCTGCGACTCCCGGTCCCGCCGTCCGCCGCGGCGATGGTGCGTGGGTCGTCGTCCCGACGTACAACGAGGCCGAGAACCTGCCCGGGATCGCGACGGCGATCCTCGACGCGCTGCCCGGCGCGACCCTCCTCGTCGTCGATGACGGGTCGCCGGACGGGACGGGCGACCTCGCCGACGGGCTCGCCGCGGCGAACGACCGAATCCGCGTCCGCCATCGCTCCGCGAAGCAGGGCCTCGGACGCGCCTATCTCGACGGATTCGGGGTCGCGCTCGCGGGCGGAGCCACGATCGTCATCCAGATGGACGCGGACTGGTCGCACGAGCCGATGGCGCTGCCCGATCTGGTCGCGCCGATCGCCTCCGGCGAGGCGGACCTCGTCATCGGGTCCCGCTACACGCGCGGCGGCGGCGTGATCGACTGGGGGCTGGCGCGACGAATCATCTCGCGTGGCGGGTCGATGTTCGCCGGGCTGGTGCTCGGGCTCTCGCCACGCGACCTGACCGGCGGCTTCAAGGCGTGGCGAGCGTCGACGCTCGCCGAGATCCCGTTCGACGGCGTGCATGCCGGTGGCTACGTCTTCCAGATCGAGATGACCTACCGGGCGTCGCGCGCCGGTGCGCGAATCCGCGAGGCGCCGATCACGTTCCGCGATCGCCGCGTTGGCCAGTCGAAGATGTCGCGGCGGATCATCGTCGAGGCGCTCATCGTCGTCGTCCAGCTCCGCTGGGACGAGCTGCGAGGACGCGGCCCACGCAGACGGAGTTCGTGAGGCTCGTTCCCGGCCCCGCGTCCGTCAGCGCGGCTTCCGCGCCCGGCGTCCGGATCGTCCTCGATGCACGGCCGCTCCAGGAGCCCGACCGAGCCCCGACGACGGCCGCGTACCTCGGCGGCTTGCTCGAAGCCTTCGACGCGCATCCGCGACCCGGCGAATCATTCGCCTTCCTCCTCCAGTCCGACCTCGACGACCCGACCGTCCGGCTCGAGCGCCTCGCCGTCGTCGGACGCCGCCTCCTGCCGCCGACGCGGCTCCTCCGCTCCGGGGCGCTGACCGTCGATCCGTTCCTCCTCCGCGGCGCGTCCCTCGGGGCGGCGTGGCGAGCCGAGCGCGGCGGCGCCGCGGGGGCCGTCTATCACGCCGCCGGCGGCGCCGTCCCGCTGCTGTCCGGGATCCCCACCGTCGTGACGCTCCTCGACCTCGCTCCGTGGGAGCTGCCGCAGGCCTACCAGCGCGGCGTCGCGACGCGGTTCGGGCAGCGGCTCCGCGCGCAGCTCCTGCGTGATGCCGGCGCCGTGATCGTCGGGTCCGTCGCCGTCGCGCACGCCGCGCGGCGGCTGCTCCACCTGCGGCCCGAACGTGTTCACGTCGTGGCTCTCGCTCCGCGTCCCGAGTTCCGGCTCGTCGTGGATCCGGACGCGGTCCGGCGCGAGCGCGAGCGCCTCGGGCTGCCCGAGCGGTATCTCGTGTACTCGGGGCGGTTCGACGCGCGACAGGACGTGGCAACGCTCCTCCGCGCCCTCGCCGACCTCGCCGCCCGGCCCCGTCCCGCCGCGCTTCCGGCCGCCGTCCCATGGCCCCCGCGGCTGCTGCTCGCGGGGGCGTCACCGGAGGACCGCGCAGCGCTTGCGCGGGCCGCCGCGCGCGAGGGCGTCGGGGAGGCGCTGGCGTACGCGCCGAGCCTCGCCGCCGACCGCCTCGCGACCCTTGTCGGCGGCGCACGAGCGGCCGTGATGCCCGTCGTCTCCGATGCCGCCGGCCTCAGTGCGATCGAGGCGATCGCCGCGGGGACGCCCGTCGTCGCATCGGCGGTCGGGGCGCTGCCCACGGTCGTCGGGTCGGCGGGGATTCTCGTCGAGCCGCGCGATCCCGGGCGCCTGGCCGTCGCGCTCTCGACGGTCTGGTCCGACGATCGCGTTCACGCCGGTGTCGCGGACGCGGCCGCGGAACGGGCCCGCGGCGACCGGCGCGTGTGGGCGGATGTCGCGGACGAGACGCGCGCCGTCTACGCGGCTGTCGGAGTCGCGCCCCGCTGATCGAGCACGACCAGCGTCGCGGGCGACCGCGCCGCGACTGATGCTACTGCGCGGCCGGTGCGACTCCGTCCTTGATGAGGATCTTCGATCCCGTCTGGAGCACCTGGACGAACGTCTGGCCGACGGTCAGCGTGACCGGGTGACCGAGGCTGTCGAAGAAGAGGGTCGGTGCGGTCACGGACTGCTTCCGCCACGTTCCCTTGATCGTCTTGCCGTTCGTCGCGATCCAGGCAGCGCCCTTGCCGATGAGGTTCGCCTCGAGGCGCTTCTTGTTCGGGTGGCCGTCATTGAGCGGCCCGAACGAGACGAACATGATCACGACGTTCTTCGGTGCCACCTGCTTCTTGTCGGCGGCGTCGATCTGGCGGAGGAAGCCGGTGACCCGACGGAGGTACGTGTTCGTGTTCCGGTCGTAGTCGTAGCGGATCTTGTTGTACGGGTAGCTGACGTCGATCCGGCCGCCCGTCGGGCGATCCGCGAGTGCGGCGTCCGGCGCGAACGTCCAGGCGCCCGTGATCGGGCCGTCCGTCGCGTGGACGACCGTCGCGAGCTTCCGCAGGTGCGCGCCGTCCGTGTAGAGGTTGTGCGGCGCGAACCGGGTCTTGATCCGCCAGAGGTACCTGCCCTCGTACCGGAAGTCGTCGGCGTTGTACACGTACTGGCCGCTGCCCTTGGCACGAAGGGTCGACAGCGCCTGCGGTGACCCGCCGGCGTGGACGTACATCGCCCGCACTTCCGATGCCCAGGCGATGAAGTAGTAGCGCGAGCTCCGCACCGGCCCGACGAGGCCCGGGATGTTCTCCTGGAAGAGCAGCATGTAGCGCGGGATTCCGCCCTCGGCCGGGGCCTGCCAGACGACGGACGCGGCGTTGAGCCCGGACTGCGGCCGAGCCGCGTTGAGGTCGTCGATCATCACCGCGATCGGGTGGCGCGCCGCGACCTCCGCTGGGACGAGGACGCCGTCCAGCGGCGCTGGGACCAGGGTGGGCGTCGGCGCGGGCGTCGGCGAAGGCGACGGAGTCGGCTCGACCGACGGTCCGGGCGTCCCGGGCGCGGCGGTCGGCGGCGGCGTCCCGCCGGCGACCGCGATACCGGTGCCGGTCGGCGATGGGCCGGAACGCGGGGCGAGGGTCGCCGCAGCGAGCCCGACGGCGCCGCCCGCGAGCACCGCGATGAGGACGAGGAGGATCGGTGTTGCCCGCTTCATCGAACGCTCGCGCGCAGGAACTCCGGGGACGCGGTCGACGGCATGGTGATGTCCCTCTCGGCGCGGACTGACGGGTACCGCGCGCCTGCGGGAGCATAGCCCACCTCGCGGCGGGACATCGCGGCTCGCATGAACCGACGATCACGCGGCGGTGGGGTAGGCTGGCAGGGACGAAACTCGAGGGAGGCACGATGGCAGACGAGTCGAACGACGCGACCGGGACGGGGGATCTCGCGCGAGCCGAGGAGGCTGCCGCGCGCGAGGCGAACGAGCTCGCGGCGGGCGCCGACACGCCGGCCGACGAAACCGGGCCGACCTCGACGGACGCGCCGTCTCGCGCCGAGGAGGCATCGTCCCCAACGCCGCCCGTGACCGCTGCGCATGCTTCCGTCCCTTCGCCGGCGGCCGACGCGGCTCCGGATTCGCAGCGGATCAGCGTGAGCCAGGGCGGCCTCGACGCTGCGAGCGCGACCTCGATCGACGTCCGTCAGGGGGGAATCGGCCGCGCCAACGCCCAGGACATCGCCGTCACGATGGGCGGCATCGGATTCGCCCGCGCGGACCGCGTCTCCGTCGAGCTCGGTGGCATGGGCGCCGGCATCGGCCGCGAGGTCCGTTTGACCCAGGGCGCGTCGAACCTCCTCGTCGGCCGCGACATCACCGTCGAGCAGTCGCTCGTCCAGACCGTCGCCGCCGCGAACGTCCGATTCGAGCGCCCCAGCATCGTCGTCTTCCTGCTCGCCCGTCGTGTCGAAGGCCCGGCCCGGGCGCTGTTCGACTGGCGCGGCGCACTCGCGTTCGGTGCGGCGGCCGGCGTCGTCGCTTCCCTCCTCGGTCTTCGCCGCCGGTGATCGACCCGTCCGCGCGCGTCCATCCGTCGGCAGACCTCGAGGCCGGAGTGGAGGTTGGTCGAGGGACCGCGATCTGGCAGCGCGCGCAGGTCCGCGAGGGTGCGCGGATCGGCGCCGAGTGCGTCATCGGTCGCGACGCGTTCATCGATGTCGGCGTCGTCCTCGGTGACCGCGTCAAGGTCCAGAACGGCGCACTGCTCTATCACGGCCTGACCGTCGAGGACAGCGTCTTCGTGGGCCCCGGCGCGATCGTCACGAACGACCGATTTCCGCGGGCCGTTACGGCGTCGGGCGATGTCGCCCACGCCGGCGACTGGGAGCTCAGCCCGGTCGTGCTCCGCGCGGGCTGCTCGGTCGGCGCGGGCGCGGTCATCGTGGCAGGCGTCGACGTCGGGGCGTTCGCGACGGTGGGTGCCGGCGCCGTCGTGACGAAGGACGTCCCGGGTCACGCGCTCGTCGCCGGCAATCCCGCGCGTCGCCTCGGCTGGGTGTGCGCGTGCGGCCGTCGTCTCCAGGACTCCACCGGCCATCCCGCTCCGGCGGCGTTCGAGCGATACGCCATCGACACGGACCTCGTCTGCACGGTCTGCGGCCGCCACTACGGCTACGTCTCCGTCGGCGAGACGCTCGAGGAACGGACCGGGCCGCGACAGGGAGCGCCGGCATGATCCCGATCGCGCGACCGGACGTCGGACGGGAGGAGGCGGACGCCGTCGCGGAGGTCCTCGCGGGCGGCATGATCGCGCAGGGTCGCCGCGTGGCGGAGCTCGAGGAGCGCTGGGCGGAGCGGGTCGGCGTCCGTCACGCGATCGCGGTCACGAACGGCACCGTGGCGCTCATGTCGATCTTCGCGGGGCTTGGCCTTGGACCCGGCGACGAGGTGATCACGGTGGCGCACACGTTCGCGGCGACCGCGAACGCCATCCTCTTCACCGGGGCGACGCCGGTCTTCGTCGACATCGAGCCGGACACGTACCTCATCGACGCGAAGCGGATCGAGGCCGCGATCACCCCGCGGACGCGGGCGATCGCACCGGTCCACCTCTTCGGGCTCGTCGCCGACATGGCGATGATCGCGGCGATCGCGGATCGCCACGGCCTCGCGGTCGTCGAGGACGCGGCGCAGGCCCACGGCGCGACATTCCGCGACCGGCTGGCGGGGAGCTTCGGGCACGGCGCGTTCAGCCTGTACGCGACGAAGAACATGACGACCGCGGAGGGCGGGCTGATCACGACGAACGACGATCGGCTCGCCGACTGGCTTCGGCTGTACCGGAACCAGGGGATGCGGTCGCGCTACCAGTTCGAGATGCTCGGCTACAACTTCCGGCTGACCGATATCGCCGCCGCGATCGGGCTCGTCCAGCTCGACAAGCTCGAGCGCAACACTGCCCGGCGTCAGGCGGTCGCGGCCGCGTACACGGACGCGTTCGACCGGCTGCCGGTACGGACGCCCGTGACGCCAACGGGGCGGACGCACGTCTTCCACCAGTACACGCTCGCCGTGGGCGACGCGCGCGATGCGATCCTCGACGACCTCAGGGCAGCCGGCATCGGGGCTGACGTGTACTACCCGGTCCCGGTCCATCGCCAGGAGTACATCCAGGAGCGCGGGCTCCACGCGGACCTCCCCGCGACGGATCGCGCCGCGGCGACGACCATCGCGCTCCCGATCTTCCCGGGTCTCACCGCGGCCGAGCAGGCGGAGGTCATCGAGACGGTGACGACGGTCGTCCGCCGGCACGCCGCGACATCGGCGGGCCCGAAGGACGCGAACCCCGCGAGCGAGGAGCGCGTGTCGCCCGCCGAGTCCGCCGCTCGGTGACCGGCTCCCGCGCGACCGGCTCGGCGGACATCCGGATCGGGCTCGTCGGCCTCGGGTCGATGGGCCGCAACCACCTCCGCGTCCTCGCCGCGCGACCGGACGTTCGCATCGCGGCGATCGCGGATCCCGATGCGGCGGCGCTGGTGGCCGCGAGCGCAACGACGGGGGCCCAGCCGTATGCCGAGCCGCTCGCGATGCTCGCCGAGGCCGAGCTCGATGCCGTCGTCATCGCCGCCCCGACGACCGCGCACCTCGCCATCGCCCTGGCGGCGATCGATCGGCGGTTGCCGGTCCTCGTCGAGAAGCCGCTCGCGGCCACGACCGCGGATGCGGCACGGATCGTCGCCGCGGCGAGCGAGCGCGGAGTGGCGGTCCAGGTCGGCCATGTCGAGCGCTTCAACCCGGCGGTCCTCGAGCTCGGTCGGCTGCTCGAGGCCGGCTGGCTTTCGACGATCTACGCGATCGCCTCTCGCCGGGCCGGACCGTTTCCCGCCAGGATCCGGGACGTCGGCGTGACGGTCGACCTCGCGACCCACGACGCCGACATCCTGTCGTGGGTCGCCGGCGAGCGCCCGGAGCGCGTCTACGCGGAGACGGCGCGCCGGATTCACGCCGACCACGAGGACCTCCTGTTCGGGCTCCTTCACTTCCCGTCCGGCGCACGCGGGATGCTCGACGTGAACTGGCTCACGCCGGCCAAGCGCCGCCAGCTCCTCGTCGTCGGCGAGGAGGGCATGTTCGAGCTCGACTACCTGTCGCAACGGCTGACGTTCACGAGGGCGACGGACACGACAAATCCGAAGCTGCTCGGCGGGTTCGCCCCGACGTTCGAGGGCGAGGTCATCGAGCTGCCGGTCGAGGCCGCCGAGCCGCTCGCGGCGGAGCTCGATGCCTTCATCCGCGTCATTCGCGACGGAGCGCGGCCGCTCGTCGACGGGGAGGACGGACTGTGGGCCGTCGCGGTCGCGGACGCGCTGCTGCTCTCCGCGGAGGAGTGCCGCGCGGTGCAGCTCCGCGAGATGCTGCCGCGGCTGCCGGCGCGATGACGATCACGACGCGGCCGTCGGTGACCGGCCCGAGCCTGCTCGGGGGGTCGATCGAGCTGCCGCCGAATCCGTGCCTGCATTCGCCACCCACGTTCGTCGCGCCGTGGACCGGCGAGCCCGGTACGGCCGGCACGGTCGCGGTGGTCGGGGCCGGGAAGATGGGTCTCCCGCTCGGTGCCCAGTTCGCATCGCACGGCTGGCACGTCATCGCGGTCGACGTCCAGGAGTCGGTCGTCGCCGCGATCAACGACGGACGTTCGCACCTCGGCGAGGAGCCGGGAGTCGCCGAGCTCGTTCGTGAGGCGCACGCGGCTCGCAGGCTGCGAGCCACGACCGACGGCGCGGCGGCCGCGCGCGAGGCGGACGTCGTCGTCCTCATCGTGCCGGTCATGCTCGACGACGAGGCGCAGCCCGATCATCGGTACATGGACGCGGCGGTCGCCTCGGTCGCGCCCGGGCTTCATGCCGGCGCGATCGTCGTGTTCGAGACGACGCTGCCTGTCGGGGATACGCGCGACCGCTATGGCCCACGGCTGCAGGAGCTTTCCGGGCTCACTGTCGAGCTGGACCTGTTCGTCGCCTTCTCGCCGGAGCGACTGTTCTCCGGGGCAACGCTCCGCAACCTCGCGACGTATCCCAAGCTCGTCGGCGGCCTCGGGCCTGCGTCGACGGCCCGCGCCGCAGCGTTCTACGACTCGGTCCTCGACGCGGAGATCGTCGCGATGAGCTCCGCGGAAGCCGCCGAGTTCGCGAAGCTCGCCGACACGACGTACCGCGACGTCAACATCGCGCTCGCCAACGAGTTCGCGCGGTACGCCGACCGCGTCGGCGTCGACATCCAGGAGGTGATCGCGGCCGCGAACAGCCAGCCGTACAGCCACATCCACCAGCCTGGTCTCGGGGTCGGTGGGCACTGCATCCCCGTCTACCCGCACTTCCTCGTCGCCCGCGCTCCCGAGATGGAGCTCGTCGCGACGGCACGCCGGGTCAACGACGGCCAGGTTGGCCTCGCGATTCGCTCGATCCAGAAGGTGCTCGGCGGGCTGGAGGGCGTTCCGATCCTCGTCCTCGGCCTGACCTACCGGCACGGCGTCAGGGAGCTCGCCTACTCGCGGGCGCTGCCGCTGATCGAGCGGCTTTCGTTCCATGGCGCGGCGGTCTCGGCATGGGATCCGCTACTGGACGACGACGCCGTGGAGCGATCCGGCGCGACGCCATGGCGGTGGGGCGAGCGCGGGCCGTTCCGCGCGATCGTGACCCAGACGGCAGACCCCCGATTCGCCGATCTCGATTTCGGGCTGTTCCCGGAGCTCGAGCTCGTCTTCGACGGCCGCAACAGCCTCCGAAGCGTCGATCTGCCGCGGGGAGTGGCGTACCAGGGCGTCGGGGTCCGCGCACCAGCGCCAATGGCTCCCGGAGTTCCCGCGCGCTGAGCGTCCCGGCGGAGCGATGTGCGCGTCTCGCGTCTGCCGCGCCGCTACCCTGAATCGGTGCGAATCGTGAGCGTCGTCGGGACTCGCCCACAGCTGATCAAGGCGGCCGCGTTGTCGCCCGTCCTTCGACGGCAGCACGACGAGGTCTTCGTCGATACGGGGCAGCACTGGGACGACTCGATGGCCGGCTCCTTCTTCGCGGAGCTCGGGCTCCCGAAACCGGATGTCTCGCTCGCGGCCGGCGGCGGAAGCCACGCCGAGCAGACGGCGACGATTCTCCGCGGCGTCGAGGAGCTGCTCGTCCGTGATCGGCCGGATGCCGTCGTCGTCTACGGCGACACGAACTCGACCCTCGGTGGGTCGCTCGCGGCGTCGAAGCTCGGGATCCCGATCGCGCACGTGGAGGCCGGCCTGCGCTCGTTCGACCGGCGGATGCCGGAGGAGGTCAACCGCGTCGTCGCGGACCACCTCGCCCGCTGGCGCTTCGCGCCGACGCCGACGGCGGTCGCGAATCTCGAGGCCGAGGGCGTGACGACGGGCGTCGAGCTCGTCGGCGACCTGATGCAGGACCTCGCGGCCCGCGTCTCGGGCGAGGTCACGGACGTCGCGGCGCTCGATGCCGTCGAGGCGCAGCTCGCGGCCGGCGGGCATCGCGTCCCGCTTCGTCAGGGGCGGTTCCTGTTCGCGACGATCCATCGCGCCGAGAACCGGACGCCGGCAGCGATCGCGGCGTGGACGGCCCTCCTCCGGGCAATCGCGACGCCGGAGCGGCCGGTCGTCCTCGCGCTTCATCCCGGAACACGGGTCGCGATGGCGGCGACCGGCGCCGACCCCGGACCGGACGTCGTCGTCGTCGAGCCGCTCGGCTACCGCTCATCGCTGACGCTGCAGCTGCACGCCGCCGCGGTCATCACGGACAGCGGCGGGATCCAGCGGGAGGCGGCGTGGCTCGGGACCCCGTGTCTCGTGCTGCGCTCGACGACCGAATGGGTCGAGGCCGTCGAGGGATCCGGCGGGCGGATGGCGGTCATCGGCCTCGATGCCGCCCGAGCGGTTGCCGAGCTTGCGCGCCTCGCGCCCGCGGCAGGCGACGCCGGCGCCGGTGAGCGGGCACGGCGGTTGCGAATCGAGCCCGCCGGCGCCGCGGAGGCGATCGCGGCGCGTCTGTCCGCGGATGGCGCGGCACCAGCCGTCGTCCCGGCGCGATGACCCGTCCCGCTGCCGAATCGCCACGCCGAACCGTCGCCTTCGTGACCGCGAACACGTTCGAGTTCGACTCCCGCACGCTGCGCACCGCTGAAGCGCTCGTCGCCGAAGGCCTGCGCGTCGTGGTCGTCGCGATGACGGCGCCGCATCTTCCCGCGGAAGAGACCCTCGCCAGCGGCATCGTCGTCGTCCGACCCGCGGTCGATCGCCGCATCTCGTCCGCATTCCGACCGCTGCCCCGCGGTGTCCGCGCGATGCTCTCGCGGCTCATCGGGCTCGATCCGCGCGCGACGGCGCTCCCCCGCACTCGGGCGGGCGCGGCGAATCGGCTCCGCGGAGGGATCCGTCGCGCGGTCGAGATCCTCGCCTACCGCCGCCGGATCGGACCGTGGAGCGACGCGGCGTCCGCGGCCGCGCCCGACGCAGCGATCTTCGCGGCGAAGGCGTTGGTCGCCCTGCCCGTTGCCGCGCGGGTCGCCCGCGCGACCGGCGGCCGCTACATCTACGACGTCGCGGATCTCCACGTCGAGTCGGGGCGGCTCGCGCGCATGCCACGGCCGGTGAAGGCATACCTCCGATCCCGCGAGGCGGCGCTCATTCGCGGTGCCGCGGCGCTGACGGCGGCGACGCCCGCGCTGGCCGACGAGGTCGCGCGGCGGTACGGGGTCGGCCGGCCCCTTGCCGTCCTGAACGCGCGTCCGCGATGGCGTGCGGAAGCGATCGACATCGCGCCGCCCGCCCTGCTCGCGGATGCGCTCGGAACACCCGCCGGCCGGCCGATCGTCCTCTACCAGGGCGCGTTCCGCGAGGACCAGGGGATCGAGGAGCTCATCGCGGCGCTCCGGGAGCCGCCGCTTCGCGAGCGCGAGGTCGCCATCGCGTTCCTCGGCTTCGGGCGGCTCGAGGACGCGCTGCGGAAGGCCGCGGCGAGGGATGCGCGGATCGCCGTTCTGCCGGCCGTGCCGTCGGCGGA
>DASWSI010000218.1:0-1693 GCA_036402715.1 Candidatus Limnocylindrales bacterium | reverse complement strand
GGCGCCGGCCGCGGTCCCGCCCGCGGCATCGGCGCTCGACGCGCCGGCACCGTTCGCGGCGCCGGTGTCGCTCCCGAGCCCGGCGACCTGGGACGCGGTCGTCATCGGGGGTGGCCACAACGCGATGGTCGCGGCCGCGTACCTCGGTCGTGCCGGCCTCCGGACCCTCGTCCTCGAGCGCCGCGACCGCGTCGGTGGCGCCGCTGCCACCACGGAGCTCGCGCCCGGGTTCCGCGTTCCGACGCTCGCTCACACCGTCGGCCGCATGCGTTCGTCCGTCGTTCGGGATCTCGACCTCGCGTCGCATGGGCTGACGCTGCTCGCGCCGGACGTCAAGGTCTTCGCGCCGCAGCCCGGCCGCCGCGCCGTCACGCTGTGGGCGGACGATGCCCGCACCGTGGAGGGGCTCCGCGCGTGGTCGCCGCGTGACGCGGACCGCTACGTCGCGTTCGACCGGCTCGTCCGGTCGCTCGGTCGGTTCCTCGCCGAGATCGCGACCGTCACGCCGCCGGACATCCACTCGCCCGGCCTTGGTGACGCGATCGCGGGCCTGAAGCTCGGTCGGACGTTCCGTGGGCTCGGACGGCACGACGCCCGGACCGTCCTCCGCGTCCTTCCGATGGCGGTCGCGGACTTCGTGGCGGAAGCCTTCGACACGGACGCCGTTCGCGCCGCGATCGCCTGGCGCGGCGTCCAGTACTGCGCGCTCGGGCCGTGGTCCGCGGGCACGACGGCCGTCCTGCTTTCCGATTCGGCCGGCAACGACGGGGGAGCGGCCGGCCAGACGGTGTTCGCCCGCGGCGGTCCGGGCGAGCTGGCATGGGCGCTCGAGGCGGCAGCGCTGGGCGCCGGAGTCGAGTTCCGAACCGGAGCGGAAGTCGCCGCGATCACCTCGCGCGACGGCAGGGCGACCGGCGTGGCGCTCGCGTCCGGCGAGGAGATCCAGGCGTCGATCGTCGTCTCGGGGCTCGACCCGAAGCGAACCCTCGTCGGACTCGTCGATCCCGTGGCCCTCGGCCCGAGCCTGGGCTGGCGGGCATCGAACATCCGGACGCCCGGTGTCGTCGCCAAGGTCAACCTCGCGCTTCGGAGGCTCCCGAAGTTCTCCGCCGCGGGCACGGACGGCGAGCAGCTGCTGAGCGGCCGGATCGTCGTCGCGCCGGGCATCGACGCGATGGAGCGCGCGTTCGACGCGAGCAAGTACGGCCGGATCAGCGACCGCCCGATCCTCGAGGCGACCATCCCGTCCCTCGCCGATCCGTCGCTCGTCACGGGCGCGAAGGCGGGCGCGCACGTCATGAGCGTCGTCCTCCAGTACGTCCCGTACACGCTTCGCGACGGGCAATGGGACGACGCGGCCCGCGAGGCGGTCGGGGACCTGGCCGTCCGGACCCTCGAGACCGTCGCGCCGGGACTCGGCAAGCTCGTCGTCGCGCGGGAGGTGCTCACGCCCGTCGACCTCGAGCGCGAGTACGGCCTCACTGGCGGGCACCCGCTTCACGCCGAGCCGGGCCTCGACCAGTTCTTCCTGTGGCGGCCGCTCCTTGGCCACTCGCGGTACCGAATGCCGATCGAGAACCTCTACCTCGCGGGCTCCGGCGCGCATCCAGGCGGCGGCCTGACCGGTGGTCCCGGCCAGAACGCCGCGCGCGAGATCGTCGCCGACTGGAAGAAGCGCAAGCCGAAGCGCTAG
>DASWSI010000217.1:0-3951 GCA_036402715.1 Candidatus Limnocylindrales bacterium | reverse complement strand
CATCTTCCTCGCGGGCTTCCGGATCGCGGCGCCGCTCGCCGGCCGGCTCGTTGGCCGATCCTCCGCGTACCGCTACCTGCCGGCATCGCTCGAGGGCTTTCCGAACGCCGAGCAGCTCGCGCTCACGATGCGCCGGGCGGGGCTGACGGACGTCACATACCGGCGACTTGGTCTCGGCTCCGTTGCGCTCCACACCGGCGTCGTCCCCGGGGCATGACGCCGGCCGGCTCGCTCAGCCCGCGCTCTTGCGTGGCGCTCGCGGTCGCGCCGGGTGCGGTTCGGCCGGCGGCTCGCCGGACATCGCAGCTTCGTCCCAGGCTGGGTTCGCGACAGGCTCGCTGCGGTCATTCACGTCGAATGACGCGTCTGCGTCGGCTGACGCGCCCGGGCGGCCGCCCGACGCCGCCGGCCGGTTGAAGGGGTCATCGCCAAGCCGGTCATCGTCGAGCCGCGGATCGGGGACGATTTCACGGTCGACTCGGTCGTCCTCATCGTCGACGTCGTCCGGCGGCAGGCTGGCGAGGTAGAGGCGATGGAGGCGGAGGACCCGCTCCGTGACATCAGGCTCGATCGTGTCGCCGGCCTCGCGCATCGTCGCCGCGATCCACGCCGCCTCCATCGGCAGCTCCTCGTTGGCGATCTCGGAGTCTCGCCGGCTCGAATCCGCGAGGACGAGCCAGACGAGCGTCGCGCCGACGACGAGCCCGACGATCAGCAGCCACCAGTTGAACTCGGCGGTCACAGGCCCGCCCGCCGTGCGCTCGGGGCAAGCCGATACCGGCAGGTGGCGGTGAGGGGACGCATCGGACGGCCAGTATAGGGAGCGCCTTCGCGAGACCGCGGCCGGCGCGGTGACGCGAAGTCGGCGCGTCCCTCCGCGGCGGCCGTCGGGACCTCGTCCGCCGGTACACTTTCCCGGTGTTCGATGTCACCCCGAATCCCATTGCGTTCGCCATCGGCCCGGTCGTCGTCCACTGGTACGGAATCTGCTACGCGCTCGGCCTCATCGCGGTGTATCTCCTCCTGACGCGCCTCGCGGTGCGCCGCGGCCGCGATCCGGAGCTCGTCGCGAACGGGATGCTCGTCGTCGCGATCGCCGCGCTCGCCGGCGGCCGCCTCTATCACGTCATCGACCAGTGGCAGCTCTACAAGGACAACCTGGCTGCGATCGTGCTGCCGCCGTACTCCGGTCTCGGCGTGTACGGCGGAATCGTCACGGGAACGATCGCGGCCTGGGCGTTCACCCGCCGCCATCACGAGCCGTTCTGGGCCTGGGCGGACATCATCGCGCCGGGGCTCTTCGTGATGCAGGCGATCGGCCGGTGGGGGAACTTCTTCAACCAGGAGCTGTACGGGCCGCCGACCTCGCTGCCGTGGGGCATCCCGATCGAGTGCGCCAACCGCATCGCGGCCTACCCCTGCGCGACGTTCCCCGTCGCGACGACGCGCTTCCACCCGCTCTTCCTCTACGAGTCGATCTCGGGCGTCCTCGGGATGCTGTTCCTGCTCTACCTGGGCAGCCGATACCGGAGCCGCCTCCGCCCCGGGGATCTCCTCCTCGTCTTCTTCGTCTGGTACGGCGTCGTCCGGTTCGGCCTCGAGACGCTGCGCGCGGACAACTGGACGTTCTTCGGGATCCCGATGGCGCAGCTCGTGTCGAGCGTCTTCATCGTCATCGGCTTGGCCGGGCTCGCATACCGCCACCGGCCCGGCGCTGCGGCAGGGGACGTCGAGCCGGTGCCGGCTCCCGAAGGGACGGCGACCGCGCCAGCGTTGGATGGGGCACCGAACGCCGCCGCGCCGGCGGCGAAGGACAGGCCGGTTTCGCCACTTCGTGACCCCGACGCGTCCGATGCTGCGCCACCGGGCGCGCGCGCCCCCGACGCAGGTCCGCCCGCCTGACATGCCGCCCGACGCGCCTCCCGCCCGGCGCCGTGCCCGACCGCCGCGGTCGAGGATCTCGCCGGAGGAGCTGGCGGCCGCGCGGGGCGGCTCCGTCGAAGGGCTTGCGTGGCTCGGCCGGACGCCGGAGGCGCGTGCATCGTCGCTCTATCGGGTGGTCCGGCTTCTTGCCCGCGCAATCCTCTTCGGTGCCTTCCGGTTCAGGATCGAGACGACCGGCGCCGAGCATCTTCCGAAGGGCGGCTATCTCCTCGTCGCGGGAGCCCACCGTGGCTGGATGGATCCGTTCGTCGTCATCCACGCCCTGCCGCTCCAGCCGCGGGTGTGGTTCCTCGGCAGCGGGCCGTCGACGTTCACCTCGCGCTGGCGGGAGACGCTCATCCGGCGGCTCGGCGGCCTGCTGCCGGTCTGGCGCGGCGGCGTCGGCGTCGACCGCCACGTCGCATCGGCCCGCGCCGTGATCGACAACGGCGGCGTCTTCGCCCAGATGCCCGAGGGGACGGTGAGCGGGCCGCCGGGACGGCTTGGACCGCTTCGGATCGGTGCCGCCGTCATCGCGTTGCGGACCGGCGCGCCGATCGTTCCGCTTGCGATCGCCGGGACGGAGGAGCTGTACGTCGGCAAGCGGATCGCGTCACGGGTGCTGCCCGCGACGACGATCCCGGACCTGCTCGGCGCGAGCTGGGACCGCGTCATTCCGCCGCCGGGGAGTCGCGAGGAGCTCGAGATGGCGCGTCGCGTCACGGATGCCTTCGCGGATCTCCTCGCGCCGGTCGTCGAGGCGCTTCACCCCGGAACCGTCGACCCGCCGGACCGCCCGCGACGGCTTCGCCGCCGCCTCACGTGGCTGTTCCTTCGGCCCGGGCGGCTCGATCGCACGGACACCGCGTAAGGCAGGCGCCGGGCCCAGGCCACCGAATTTGAGGCAGGGCAGCCCAATCTGACGGCCTTCCGCCCGATGGCGCGGCGGCGTCCCGAACCTACGGTGCTTCCAGATCGACCGCCAAGGTCGTAACCACTCGAAGGAGGCACCAGATGCAGTCCACGCGCCAGGCACCCGTCGGAACGTTCAGCGCCCCGGCCATCGGAATCGTCGCCGCGCTCGCGCTCGCGGCGATCCTCGTCATCTCCGTCGCACTGAGCGGCGCGATCCGGATCGCCGGAAGCCAGTCCGCCGGCGCGGCGGCTGCCCCGGCCGAGATCGCCCTGCCGTACGGCGAGGGCCACGACACCGTCCTCGCGACGGGTCCGAGCGTGACGGAGACGTTCCGTCGGGGCGACGACACCGCGGTGGCAGGGGCGGGCAAGGCTCCGGCACGCGCCGCCGCCAACAGCGGGCCCCGCAATCTCCGGGTCCGGTCCGCGAACTGAACGGCCCCCGCAGCGACTCGCTTTCGACGTCGCGACTCTCGCGCCCCGACCGGTCTCCGGTCGGGGCGCTTCCGCGTCTCCGTCGTGACGGGCCGCGATCTTGCCCCCACCTATACTCGGCCGCGATGGAGTACGCGGAGACGATCCTCGACCTCGTGGGGAACACGCCGCTCGTCCGGCTCACCCGCGTCACGCGAGAGCTGGGTCCCGTTGCCGACCAGCCGCTGATCCTCGCCAAGCTCGAGATGCTGAACCCGGGCGGATCGGTCAAGGACCGGATCGGCCTGCCGATGATCGAGGCGGCGGAGCGAGCAGGACTCCTCAGGCCCGGCGGGACGATCATCGAGCCGACATCCGGCAACACCGGTCATGGCCTCGCGATCGCGGCCGCGCTCAAGGGCTACCGCTGCATCTTCGTCATGGCGGACAAGCAGTCCGTCGAGAAGCAGGCGCTGCTCCGCGCCTACGGAGCGGAGGTGGTCCTCTGCCCCACGAACGTCGCGCCCGAATCGCCGGAGAGCTACTACTCGGTCGCCGCCCGCCTCGCCCGCGACATCCCGGGCGCCTTCAAGCCGGACCAGTACTGGAACCTCGAGAACACGAAGGCGCACGAGCGCACGACGGGGCCCGAGATCTGGGCGCAGACCGATGGCCGGATCACCCATCTCGTCGCCAGCG
>DASWSI010000216.1:0-2730 GCA_036402715.1 Candidatus Limnocylindrales bacterium | reverse complement strand
GCGGCCGGCGGACGGTTCCCGAAACGTGCGCGCTAGCGGTATCAGGTATCCTGCAAGGGGGATCGCCCGGACCGGGCTAGACTCGGCCGAGACGACCCATCCGATCTATTGCCTGCCGCGAACCATGGGTAGGCGGCACCGCGTCACCGCCGTGAGGCTTCGGCCGTCCGGAGGGGCATCACGAGAGCAACGGCGGCGAACAGGAGCAGCGCACGCGTGTCGATCCTTGCCAACCTCCGCGGACCGGCGGACCTTCGCGGCCTCACGGACGCTGAGCTCACCCAGCTCGCCCATGAGATCCGCGAGGAGATCATCCGGACGGTCGCGCGCACGGGCGGGCATCTCGGCTCGTCGCTTGGCGTCGTCGAGCTGACGATCGCCCTTCACCGGCTTCTGGAGTCGCCGCGCGACAGGATCGTCTGGGACACCGGCCACCAGGCCTATCCGCACAAGCTGCTGACGGGGCGGCTCGAGCGCTTCGGGACCCTCCGCCAGCTCGGCGGAATGGGCGGTTTCCCGCGCCGGGCCGAGTCACCGCACGACGTCTTCGATGGCGGTCACGCCGGGACCGGCCTTTCGATCGCGGAGGGCCTCGCGACCGCGCGGGATCTCCGCCACGGGATGGAGCGGGTCGCGGTCGTCGTCGGTGACGCCGCGCTGATGAGCGGCCTGAGCCTCGAGGCGCTCAACGACATCGGCCAGCGGAAGACGCAGCTGATGATCGTCCTCAACGACAACGAGATGTCGATCAGCCCGACGGTCGGGGCGTTCTCCCACTACCTGTCGCAGATCAAGCTGTCGAGCGCGTGGAAGCGGAGCAAGACCGCCTACGACAACCTCGTCGAGCGGGTGCCGGTCGTCGGGCCCACCGCGCTCGAGCTCAGCCAGCGCCTTCGGAAGTCCGTCGTCACGTTCGCCCAGCCGGGCCAGCTGTTCGAGGATCTCGGGATCACGTACATCGGCGTCGTCCCGGGGCACAACCTCCGGGCGCTGCTCGAGACCTTCGAGCGGGCGCTCGAGCTCCCCGGCCCGGTCATCGTCCACGTCCGAACCCGAAAGGGGCGCGGCTTCCGGCCGGCCGAGCGCGACCAGATCGGCTTCCACGGGGCGGCGCTGCCACCGATGGCGCTCGAATCGACGTCGCTCGACGCGCCGGGCGGGCATGTCGCGCCACAGGCGGTCGAGTCACGAGCGCCGATGCCGACCGAATCGATGGCCGACGACGCGGCCCCGAGCGCGACCACGGTTCCGGCCAAGCAGCCGAACTACACGGCCGTGTTCGTCGCCGAGCTCATCGCGATGGCGGAAACGGACCGGCGGATCGTCGGGATCACCGCCGGGATGCCGACCGGGACGGGGCTGTCCAAGTTCGAGGCCGCGTTCCCGAACCGCTTCATCGACGTCGGCATCGCCGAGCAGCACGCCGTCACGCTCGCGACCGGCCTCGCGATGGGCGGGATGCGGCCGGTCGTCGCGCTCTACTCGACGTTCCTCCAGCGGGCCTTCGATCAGACGGTCCACGACGTGTGCCAGAACGACCAGCCGGTCCTCATCGCCGTGGACCGGGCGGGGCTCGTCGGGGAGGACGGGACGAGCCACCAGGGCATGTTCACCCTGCCCGCGCAGCGCCAGCTCCCGAACCTCGTCATCGCGTCCCCGAAGGACGAGCAGGAGCTGCGCTCGCTCCTGCGGACGGCATTCGCGCAGGACCACCCGTTCGCGCTGCACTACCCGCGCGACGCGGGTTTCGGTGTTCCCCCGGTCGAGCCCGCTCCGCTGCCCGTCGGGCGCGGCGAGGTGCTGCGGGAGGGGCGGGACGTGCTGTTCGTCGGGTTCGGGCCGATCGTCGCGCGCGCCGTCGAAGCCGCGGACCTGCTCGAGGCCGAAGGCTGGTCCGTCGGCGTCATCAACGCCCGGTTCGCGAAGCCGCTCGACGGCCAGCTGATCCTCGACCAGGCGCGCAGCAAGCGGCTCCTCGTGACGTTCGAGGAGAGCGTCGTGACCGGCGGATTTGGGAGCGGCGTCCTCGAGGCCGTCGAGGAGGCGCGAATCCTCGATCCGGCCTATCGCGACGTCGCCGTTCGGATCGTCGGGATTCCGGGCGACCGCTTCGTGGACCACGGCTCGGTCACGGATCTGCGGCGCCTCCTCCGTCTCGACGGCGCGGGACTCGCAGCGCAGGTCCGCGAAACGCTCGACGCGCTCCGGGCGACGCCGGGGCGCTCCGAAACCGCCGCCGCGACCTGACCGGGCCCCGCGCCGGGGTGAGCCGGAGCGAACCGGGCTGTGCCACGATAGGCGGGTGAGCCCGGCCGCAAAGTCGTCCCGCCAGCGTCTCGACCAGCTCCTCGTGGAGCGCGGGCTCGTTCCGACGCGAAGCCGCGCGCAGGCGCTCGTGATGGCCGGCAAGGTGCGGGTGGGGGAGGGCGACGCCGCCCGCACGGACCGCAAGGCCGGCGATCTCCTCGATGTGGCCACACGGGTCGAGGTCGTCGAGCCGGATCCGTATGTCTCCCGCGGCGGCCACAAGCTCGCGGCCGCGCTCGACGCCTTCCGGATCGACCCGCGCGGCCGGACGTGCCTCGACGTCGGTGCGTCGACGGGCGGGTTCACAGACGTCCTCCTCCAGCGGGGAGCCCGACGGGTCTACGCCATCGATGTGGGGCGAGGCCAGCTCGCGGAGCGACTGCGGCTCGACGAGCGGGTCGTTTCGCGCGAGCGGACGAACGC
>DASWSI010000215.1:0-3903 GCA_036402715.1 Candidatus Limnocylindrales bacterium | reverse complement strand
GGTCAGCCGCTCCCGCGGGCGGCGGCGTGGGCGAGGCGGCGGAGACCTCGGCCGGTCCGAAGGCCGTGTCCAGCGCCGTGAACGACGCGGTGGGAGCCGCCGCCCGAACCGGCACGAGCATGGCGGCCAACGCCAGCGCGCCTGCCATCGCGAGGCGCGTGAGCCTCACCGACCCACCCCCACCGCGGCGACTGCGCTCCACCCGACACCGATCACGAAGAGCGTCAGCCCAGCGACGAGGAGTGCCGCGGCCGCTCGGGGTCGCGTCGTCTGGCCGCCGGTCAGGACGCGCATCGCCTCGGGGATCTCGAGGGTCGTCAGCACGAGCGGTCGCCCGAGCCCCGCCGTCAGCCGCGGCCCGCTGCCGTCACCCGCGACCGGAACGCCGAGCACCGTCGCGTGCTCCACCGACGAGATCTGCTCGATCCGCGCCCTGACCTCGGCATCCGGACGGAGGCCATCCGGGATGCGATCGGCGAGGTCCGCGGCCACGCCCGCCGATTCCCGCGGCACGACGACGAGTCCCGCGTCGAGGGCGGCTGCGTCGACGGCGATCGCGGCGAGGCCCTCGTGGAGCTCGAACGGAACGGCTTCGCGGGCATCCTCGAACGCGCGCCATCGGGTTCGCTCGCGGGTCTCGAGCCGGGTCCGTCGAAACACGAGCGGACGATGGTCGGCGTCCTCGAACTCCTGCTCCGAATCGATCCGGCCGTCGACACGGACGTATCGCGCGGCGCCGCTCGCCGCGAGTGCGACCGCATCGGCGACGCTCACCTTCGGTGTCGTGGACAGCAGGCGGCCAACGCGATAGCGGGGCCCGAACGACCGGAGCACGAGAGCGCCGGCGACGAGCGCAACGAGGCCTGCGGCGATCAACACGAGGGGGGTCACCGGCCGATCATACCGACCGCATGGCCGGAGGCCGGGAATCGAAACGCCCGAAGGAACCTACCCGACACGTGGGCGTTGAGGTGATCTCTGCCGTTAGTGTCGCTCGGCCCCTCCGGGCTGAGAACAACGCTAGTCGCGGCCTCGGGGCGGGTCAATCCGGCTTGTCCACCAATGTCGACGGAGTCTCAAGGGTTATCCACCGCCCGTCCCCGACGACGGGTGTCAGCCGGCCGGCCGCCCAGTTCGCGGGTCGATCCCCGTGACCTCGCCGCTGAACGAAGTCAGAACGAGGTGCCCGCCGACGATCTCCGCCGCGGTCACGACATCGGAGTGGGCGACGCGCCACGCCACGGTCCCGTCGGGTTCGATCGCGAACGTCTCGATCTCGGACTGGACGATGACATGGGCGAGCCGCGACGACCCGAACAGGGCGATGATCGGCGTCGCCGATCGATGCGCCCACCGCCGCTCGCCGGATCGCGCGTCGAGCCCATACGTGTGGAACCCATACCCGACCACGAGCAGCCCGTCCGTGTCGAGGTAGACCGCCCGCGGGTCATCGAAGATCGCGGATGCGAACCGCGCGGTCCAGGCACCGCCCGGGCCCTCGAGCCGCAGCTCCGCGCGGCACAGCAGCTCGTAGCCGTCACTGGCGAGCGGACCGTGCTCATGGAGCTCGCCGCCCGCCTCGCTCAGGGCGAACACGGCCGGTCCCTGGCCGCTGCCTCCCCAGCGCCACCGCGCGCGGAGGCCGCCCGGGTACTGGATCGTGGCGTTTCGCGGCTCGGGAGTTGGCGTCGTGTCAGGCATCGGGGCAGGGTTGGGTCGCCGGGAGGACGCGGGACGCCGGACGCCCGGCGGTCATCGTCGCGTCGCGTCAGGCGCGAGCGCGCTGCGCAACGACCTCGTTCTTCGGCCGTCCTTCGCCCTCGGCCGGGCGCGGCCGGTCATCGGTGATCGGCGCGACGGTCGCGTTCGCGAGCGTCCGAAGCGTGCCGGGCGGCACGGGGAACACCGCGGTCCCGGTGCCTGCGGCGGCCCACACGACCTGGAACCGCCCGAGGTCCGGGTCCATGATCACGCGGACCGCGGGACCATGGCCGATCGGCGGAATGCCACCGATCGTGAAGCCCGTCAGGTCGTGCGCCTCGCGAGCCGTCGCGCGGCGAATGTCGGGCTGTCCCGTGACCGCCGCGAGCCGGGCGACGTCGACGCGGTTGGGGCCGGAGACGAGGCACAGCACCGGGACGAGCGCGCCGTCGCCGTCGGGGGCGACGAAGATCAGCGACTTGACGATCTGTCCCAGTTCCGCTCCCACGGCGGCTGCGGCGTCCTCCGCCGTGTGGGTGGAGGCGTCGAAGACGACGACCTCGAGCGTGACGCCCTTCCTGGCCGCCGCGTCGAGGACGCGCTGAATCGCGGGATCGGCGGGGGACGCGGGCACAGGACCGGGCACCGCGGGAGTCTAGCACCGGGCCGCAGCACGTCGGCCCGCCCCCCGCGGACATCGCGGCCGCTCCCGCCGGCGATCCGCGGTCCGCGGACTCGCCCTCGCGGGCGGCCACCGGCGCGCGTCCGCCGAGGCGGTAGCATCGGCCGATGGAGGCCGTCGTCTTCGACTGGGACGGAACGCTCGTCGACTCGCTCGCGGCTGTGTACCGGGCGAACGAGGCGGTATTCGCCGCGATCGGCGTGCCGTTCGACCGTGCCCTGTACCGGCTTCATCACGCCCCTGACTGGCGGCTCATGTACCGCCGGCTCGGCGTCCCGGACGAGCGCCTCGACGAGGCGAACGAGCACTGGCTCCGGTCGATGGGCGCGGAGCCCGTCGCCGAGGCGTTTCCCGGCGCCGTCGAGGCGGTTCGGCGCCTCGCGCGCGCACGCGTGCCGATGGCCCTCGTCACCGCCGGTCACCGCTCCGTCGTCGAGCGGCAGCTCGAGGAGACCGGTCTCGCGACGTTCCTCCCCGTCCGCGTCTACGGCGACGATCTCCCCGTCCAGAAGCCGGATCCGCGGCCGCTCCGGATCGCGCTGGCGGAGCTCGGGGTCGCGGCCCGACCGTCGGCGGCCGCCTACGTCGGCGACACGCTCGACGACATGCGGATGGCGCGCGCGGTCGGCGTCCACGGGGTCGGGATCGAATCGAGCCTGGCGACTCCCGACGAGCTTCGCGCTGCCGGCGCCACCGATGTCGCCGTCTCCGTCGCGGCGTGGGTCGAGACGCTGCCTGGGTTGCCCGCGGCGGCCCCCGGCTCCGGGCGTGGCGTCGCCACGCCGTCGCTGTGACCTCCCGAGAGCCCGCGCTTCACGCACTCGTCCTCGCGGACGGCGAGCGCCCGGCCCGGGCCGGCCTCGACGCTGCGTGGCCCGGTTGGGGAGATGCCGCAAGGCTGGTTGTCGCGGCAGATGGCGGCGTCCGGCTCGCGCGAGAGCTGGGGCTGCGAATCGACCTGTGGGTCGGCGACGGCGACTCTGCGGCGGCGGAGGATCTCGATGCGCTTCGCGCGGCCGGTGTCCCGCTTGACCTCGTGGCCCGCGACAAGGACGAGTCCGACACCGAGCTCGCCCTGCTCGCCGCGCTCCGGCGCGGGGCAACGGACGTGACGATCGTCGGAGGCCTCGGTGGGCGCCGGTTCGACCACGCGATGGCGAACGTCCTGCTGCTCGGTCACCCCGCGGCAGCAGGACGCGCGGTTCGGCTCATCGACGAACGAACGAGGGTCACGATGCTCGTGGCGGGCGGCGCGCCCCGCGGCGCCGGCGCCAATCACGCGGCGCCCGCTGACGTCACGGGCGACGTGACCGTTCGGCTGCTCGGCCGGATCGGCGACCTCGTCTCGCTGCTCCCGCTCGGCGATTCCGCCCGGGGCGTCGCGACGACCGGGCTGCGCTATGAGCTGGCCAACGACCCGCTGGAGGCCGGTCCGGCCCGGGGGCTGTCGAACGTCCGGACCGCCGCCGAAGCGACGGTCTCGATCCGGATCGGCCGCCTGCTCATCGTCGAATCGCCTG
>DASWSI010000214.1:0-1888 GCA_036402715.1 Candidatus Limnocylindrales bacterium | reverse complement strand
CGTCCGCGTCATGGCCGAGACCCTCCGCGACCTCGGCGTGGTCGTCGACCATCCGGAGCGGAACGTGTACGAGGTTGCCTCGGGCGACGTGGAGTGGCTGTTCGTCCCGCTCGAGGCTGCCGCCAAGATGCGCGCGAGCTTCATGCTGCTCGGCCCGCTCCTCGCCCGCTTCGGCCGGGTGATCATCAGCAACCCGGGTGGTGACCGGATCGGCCGGCGGCCGGTCGATCTCCACGTCGACGCGATGCGAGCGCTCGGAGCGCAGATCGATTACCGCAACGGCTACTACTTCGCGACCGCGCCGGGGCGCCTTCGGGGGACCGAGATCCGGTTCCCGATCGTGTCCGTCATGAGCACCGAGAACGCGATGCTCGCCGCGACGCTCGCCGAGGGCCACACGGTCATCCGCCCTGCCGCGCAGGAGCCGGAGGTGGACGATCTCATCGCGTTCCTCCAGAAGATGGGCGCGGTCGTCGAGCGGACGTACCCGGACACGATCGAGGTCGACGGCAAGCGGCGGCTCCGGGGCGCCGAGCACCGCGTCATCCCGGACCGGATCGAGACCGGCACGTTCGTCGTCGCGGCCGCCGTGACGGGTGGCCGGATGACGCTCGAGGGCGCGGCCGGTGACCACCTCGGGACGTTCGTCGACGTCCTCGACAAGGCCGGCGTCGCGGTCTCGTCGACGAAGGACCGCATCGACGTCGACGCGACCGCCGTCGGCCCCGGCGCGTACCGGCCGTGCGACATCGAGACGTCGCCGTATCCGGGGCTGGCGACGGACCTGCAGCCCCCGACGTGCGTCCTGCTCACCCAGGCCGCCGGACGCTCGACGGTCCACGAGGCGATCTTCGAGGACCGTCTCGAATGGCTCGGCGAGCTGCGCCGAATGGGCGCGGACATCCAGATCCTCGACTCGCGGCACGCCCGGATCTCCGGGCCCGCGGCGCTCCATGGCGCGGAGGTCGAGATCGGCGACCTTCGGGCCGGCGCCTCGCTCATCCTCGCCGCGCTCGCCGCGACCGGCCAGACGACGATCCATGGGGCCCATCACGTGCACCGGGGGTATGAGAACATCGAACGGAAGTTTCTCGACCTCGGCGCCAGCATCGAGCGTCTCGCTGAAGGGGAGTCTGCGTCCAGCCCATGAAGATCGGCATCGACCTCGGCACGGCCAACGTCCTCGTGTACGTGAAGGGCAAGGGCATCGTCATCCAGGAGCCCTCGGTCGTGGCGGTGAGCGACGACAACCGGATCGTCGCGGTCGGTGAGGAAGCGCGGGAGATGATCGGCCGGACGCCCGGCAACATCCAGGCGATCCGGCCGATGAAGGACGGCGTCATCGCGGACTACGTCATCACGGAGGCGATGCTCCGCTTCTTCATCGGCAAGGCGACGAAGGGGCGGATGAACTTCAGCAAGCCGGAGGTGATGATCAGCGTCCCGGCCGGCGTCACGAGCGTCGAGAAGCGCGCCGTCCGCGACGCGGCACTCAAGGCGGGCGCCAAGGAGGCGTACCTGATCGAGGAGCCGCTCGCGGCCGCCATCGGTGCGAACGTCCCGATCAGCGGGCCGTCCGGAAACATGGTCATCGACATCGGCGGCGGCACGAGCGAGATCGCGGTCATCGCCCTCGGTGGCATCGTCGTCTCGACGTCGCTTCGGGTGGGTGGCAACAAGTTCGACGAGGCGATCGCATCCTTTATTAAGCGCCGCTACAACATGGTCGTCGGCGAGCGCACGGCCGAGAGCGTCAAGATCGAGGTTGGCTCGGCCTTAATCCTCGAAAAGCCGCTGACAATGCAGGTTCGCGGTCGTGACCAGGTCTCTGGGCTGCCGCGCACGATCGAGGTCGGCTCAAACGAAATCACCGATGCTATTCAGGAGC
>DASWSI010000213.1:0-6465 GCA_036402715.1 Candidatus Limnocylindrales bacterium | reverse complement strand
CTCTGTCGCCATACCTCGGCGTGTACTACCGCTCGATCGGCCTGGGCGTCGAGTCGATCGGCGTGCTGGCGGCGCTTCAGGCCGCGGTTGCGCTCGCGGCCGCACCGGCGTGGGGCGCGATCGCGGACCAGCTCGGTGCGGTTCGCGCGCCGCTCGTGCTCGCGTCGATCTGGGCGGCGGCGGGCGGCGTGCTTCTCGCCTCGGCGCGTGACCCGCTCGCGATCGCGCTCGCGGTCGTGCTTCTCGCGGCGGGATCCTCCGGCGTGATCCCGATGCTCGATTCGCGGACCGTGGACCTGCTCGGCCCGCACCGCGACCGCTACGGCCGGGCGCGGGCGTGGGGTTCGGTCGCCTTCATCATCTCGTCGATCGTCGTGGGTGCCGTGGTGGATCGCGCCGGCGCGATCGGGCTCTTCTACATCTACGTCCCGGCGCTCGCGCTGACGAGCCTCGCCGGCTGGCTGCTGCTCGCCGGTCGCAACCGGGCCGGGCGGCGGATGGCTCGAATCAGCACGGCCGAGGTTGCCGGCCTGCTCCGACAGCGGCGCCTGGCGTTGTTCCTCGTCGGCTCGATCCTCGTCTGGACCGCCGTCACCGCGTTCAGCACGTTCTTCTCGATCCATCTCGTCGCACTCGGTGCGCCGGCGCAGACGGTCGGGTTCGCCTGGGCGCTTGGCGCGATCGTCGAAGTCCCGCTGATGTTCATGTTCCCGACGCTCGTCCGCCGGATCGGGTCGGAACGGCTCCTCGTCCTCGCGACGGCCGCGTTCGTCGCCCGTGCCGCCGGCATCGCGCTGACGACGAACGTGCCATTGATGCTCGCCGTCGCGCCGCTCGGCGGCGTGGGATTCGCCCTCTTCTACGTCGGGACCGTCACGTACATCGCGCGCGAGGCGCCGGTCCGGTTGCAGGCCACGGCGCAGGGGATCTTCTCGGGAACGGCGTTTTCCGTCGGGACGATTCTCGGGTCGATGCTCGGTGGGCAGGTCGCCGCGGCGCTGACGCTTCGCGGGCTGTTCGCCGCGTGCGCCGTCGCGACGGCCGGCGCGGCGGTGGTCGTCGCGTGGGCCGTCATTCCGGGTCGCCGGCCGGTCGCGGGGCGCGCGTTGATGTAGTTCGGGCGGCGCGGCCGGGAAGTCCGGGGTGCGCGGCGGACCTCCGGTGCACTGACGCACCGGCGTACCCTTGCGATGCTGCAGGCACTGCGCACCCACCGTCACGGGAGGCCGGCCCGCCATGATCAATCCGCGCTGTCCCGCAGGCGCATCGGCATGACCGATCTCCTGCCCGGTCAGATCAACGGCCTCAACGCGAAGACGTCGCCGGTCGTCGTCGTCCGGCAGGCTCCGGGGAGCGGCGCGGCGACGACGCGTTCGGCCTCCGCCGATCCCATCGCGGGCTACCACTTCACGATCGTTCCGCACACCCACTGGGACCGCGAGTGGTACCTGCCGTTCGAGGCGTTCCGGATCCGCCTCGCGCGAACGGTCGAGCAGATCTGCGACGTGCTCGACGCGGACCCACGCTTCCGGTCGTTCACGCTCGACGGGCAGGCGGTCATCCTCGAGGACGTCGTCGAGCTCCGGCCGGACCTCGAGCCGCGACTCCGGCGGCTGCTCGCCGAGGGCCGCCTCGTCACGGGACCGGCGTACGTCCTGCCGGACGAGTTCCTCTCGGGCCAGGAGGCGCTCGTTCGCAACTTCCTTGCCGGTCGCGACGTGTGCCGCCGGTTCGGGGCAGAGCCGATGGCCGTCGGCTACATGCCGGACACCTTCGGTCACGTCGCACAGCTGCCGCAGATCCTCCGCGGCTTCGGGATGGACTCGTTCATCTTCTGGCGCGGGCTCGGCGACGAGGCGAACCGGTTCGGGCTGTCCTTCGAATGGGCCGCGGCCGACGGCACGTCCGTCACTGCGATCCGCCAGCTCGGCTCGTACGGCAACGCGTCGAACCTGGGTCGCTGGGCGGAGGGCGGCGTCGATCTCGGCGAGCAGCCGGATCGCCAGCGCGACGCCGCGGCCGCGCGGTTCGGGCGGTTCGTCCGCGCCTATGCGACGGAGCTCGAGCGCACCCCGACCACCGAGCTGTTCCTCTGCAACGGCTCGGACCACGAGCCGATCCAGGCCGTGCTTCCCGATCTCCTCGAGCACGCCCGGTCACTCCATTCGGACACGACGATCGAGATCGGGTCGTACGACGAGTACTGGCGCCGCCTCGCCCCGACGCTCGGCGAGCTGCCGCTCCATCAGGGCGAGCTCGTCTCCGGCCGCGACGCGCCGGTTCTCCGCGGGATCAACTCAAGCCGGATGTACCTGAAGCAGTCGGCCGAACGGACCGAGCGGGCAATCCTCGTCGCCGAGACGCTCGCCTCGCTCGCGTCGCTCGGCGGCCGCGCGGGGTATTCATATCCGCATGCGGAGCTGCGTCGGGCCTGGCGCGAGCACCTCCGAAACATGCCGCACGACTCGATCTCCGGCTGCTCCGTCGACGAGGTCGCGCTCGACATGGAGCCGCGGTTCGTCGCGGCCCGCCGAATCGCCGATCGGGTTCGTCGCGAGGCACTCGCGGCCCTCGCCGGTGAGGTCGAGCCGTTCACGTACGAAGCCCGGCGCCCGGCCTCGGTCTCGCTCGTCAATCCGCTCGGTCACGCGCGATCTGTCGTTGCTTCGATCCCACTGCCGGACGAGCTCGTTGGTGCAACGGACCTCGTCGCCGTGACCCCCGGCGGCGAGCGGCGCCCGGCGCAGGTCGATCGCTCCGGGTCCCAGCCCGTCGCTCTGGTCGCAGCCGACCTTCCCGGGTTCGCCGCCGCGCAAGTGACGCTCGTCCCCGGGACCGCGACCATGGCCGCGCCGGCGACCGCCGTCGGCACGCACGGGCTTACGAACGGGATCGTGTCCGTCGTCGCCGAGCGGGATGGCTCGATCACGGTCACGGACCATCGAAGCGGCCTCGTCCACGCCGGCCTTCACCGGTTCGAGGATGTTGCCGATCGTGGCGACGAGTACAACTTCTGCCCGCTCGAGTACGACACGCCGCGCCTCGCGGAGGCGACCGCGACCACCCGGATCGTCAGCGACGGGCCGGTCGTTGCGGAGCTCGAGATCGCGCTCGCTCTGCCGTTGCCGGCGAGGCTGTCGACGGATCGACGACGCCGCGACGGGAATGTCGAGATGCCGATCCGAACTCGCGTTCGGTTGACCGCGGGCTCGGACCGGATCGAGCTCGAGACGGCCCTCGACAACCGCGCCGAGGACCATCGACTGCGCGTCCGCTTCGCCGCTCCGGGCGCGTCCCACGAATCCGAGATCCGCGCCGAGGGTCACTTCGGCATCGTCCGCCGTCCGGCTCGCCCCGTCTGGACCGGCGCCGCCTGGTACGAGCCGCCGGCCCTCACCGCGCACACATCAGGCGCCGTCGCGGCCGGCGACCTCATCGTCTATGGCAAGGGGCTGCCGGAGTACGAGGCCGTCCCGACGCGGGATGGGCTCGACCTCGCTCTCACGCTCCTCCGGTGCATCGGCTGGCTGTCGCGCGACGACCTCGCGACGCGTCCGGGCGGCGCCGGACCGACGCTCGCGACACCCGGCGCGCAGTGTCGCGGCGAGCATCGATTCGAATACGCGATCCGCATCGCGCCGGCCGTGTCGGACGGCGACATCCTCCGCGATTCGGCGGACTACCGGACTCCGGTCGCGATCGGTCCCGCCGGGATCGATCCGGAACCACTCGTCACCGTTGGCGGCGACGTCGTCGTGACGGCGTTGAAGGGGGCGGAGAACGTCGACGGGGTCGTCATTCGGGCCGTCGCGGCGGCCGACACGACGATCTTTCTCGACAGGACCTTCGCCGCGTCGCGGGTGCGGATCGACGAGACGCCGCTCGACGGCGACGCGACCGGTCCGCTGCGCACCGGAGAGATCCGAACGGTGCGGCTGCGCCGCCGCTGACATTCGACGACGCCGCGGAAGGCGTAGCCGGCGGCGGTACCGTCGGCCAGTGCGAGCCCGCACCGCCCGAGCACGACCCGAACTTGACGCTCGTCCGTGGGCGGGCGTATCCATCGCCGGACCACCCCGTCACAGGAGCCGCCCGAATGGGACGTCGCCCGCTGCCCTTCGCCCTGGCCGCCGCGTTCGTGCTCGTCGTCCTGCCGGCCATTGCCGCATCGACCAGTGCCGCCGACCCCGCGACCCGTCGACACGACGCGATCGTCGCTCACTGGACGGCCGCCCGGCTCCATTCCGCGGTGCCGCGCGACTTCACGTTCGATCCGGCGCGTGGGTTCGTGCATCGTTCGAAGGCGGCCGGTGGCGGGAATGTGACCGGTGCGTCGTGGACGAACGGCGGCGCGATCCTCCGCGCGTCCGGCAAGGTGTACTTCGAGATGGGCGGAAGCGCGTGGGTCTGCTCCGGGACCGCGGCGAACGATTCGCGCAGCGGGTTCGCACTCGTCCTGACCGCCGGGCACTGCGCGTACGACGAGACGAACGGCGGATTCGCGACGAACTGGCTGTTCATCCCCGACTTCGACGGCGCGCCGACATTCACCTGCGCGAGCACCGTGTTCGGGTGCTGGACGGCAACCGCGCTCGTCGTCCATGACGGCTTCGCGTCCGCCGGCAGCTTCAACACCCAGGCGACGACCCACGACTTCGCGTTCGCCGTCGTCGGACCGGGCGGGAAGTCGGGAACGGCGCAGCTGGACAGCACCGTCGGCTCGCTCCCGATCGCGTTCGGTGGCGTGTCCACGAACGACGTCCTCGACGCGTTCGGCTACCCGGCTGCCGGCAAGTACCACGGCGATGACCTGACGTATTGCGCCGGACCCTTGTCGCCCGACACGCGGAACGCGAGCGCGACGTGGGGCATGAGCTGCGACATGACGGGCGGCGCGTCCGGCGGTCCATGGCTGTCAGCTTTCGCGAGGGCGATCGGCACCGGGACGCTCAGCTCGCTCAACTCGTACGGCTACTCCGGGATCAGGGCGATGTACGGACCGAAGTTCAACGCCGATACGCAGGCGGTCTACGCGGCCGCGGACGGGGCGACGACGAACACGATCGTCCGGTAGTAGCGGCTCGGCGACGCGGACGCCGCACCGGTGTCGCTGTTATGGATCTGCAAGGTGCCGCGTCGACTCCTCCGAGCGGCTGTTGCGCAGTTCGCCGGCCCGACTTCGTAGGCTCCGTACCGCGACGACGCTCGTCACTTCCGTGGGGGGCGCCTCGCCTTGTGCAGCCGGGCGAGAGCCGTTACCCCCCGCGACTCTCGCCCGGCTGTTTGCTGCCCGGGACACCCGCGAGGGCGCCGACGTCGGCAACATCAGCAAGGCCGGCGAACATCGGCCGAAGTGCGGGGTAGAGCGCGGCGTACGCCGCGTAGGTCTCGGCGTACCGGTCCCGCGCCGCGCCCGGCTCCGCGACCGCCACCCGCGCGACGAGCCCAGCGGCGGCCTCGTCGACGGATCCGAACCAATCCGTCGCGACGGCCGCGAGCATCGCGGCACCGAACGCCGCACCCTCCGTCGTCGACACCGTCGCGACCTGCTCGCCGAAGACGTCGGCCAGGATCTGCAGCCAGAGCTCGCTGCGCGTGCCGCCACCGGAGGCGCGAATCTCTGCGAGCGGCGTGGCGCCACTCGAGCGGATCAGCTCGAGCGAGTCGCGCAGCCCGAAGGCGACGCCCTCGAGGACGGCGCGCGCGAGGTGCGCGCGCGAATGCGCGACCGTCAGGCCGACGAACGCCCCGCGGGCGAGTGGATCGGGATGTGGGGTCCGCTCGCCGCTGAGGTAGGGGAGGAACAGCAGGCCGTCGCTCCCGGGTGGGGCCGTCGCGGCCTCCGCGACGATGTCGTCGTACGAAGCGCCGGGGCGGAGCGTGTCGCGAAACCAGCGAAGGCTGCCGGCTGCGGACAGCATCACGCCCATCAGATGCCACCGATCGGGGACCGCGTGGCAGAACGCGTGGAGCCGGCCGTCGGGCTCGATCACCGGCCGGTCCGTCGGTGCGAAGACGACGCCGGATGTGCCGAGTGACAGCGCCCCGATACCGGGCCGAACGGCACCGACGCCAACGGCATTTGCGGCCTGGTCGCCGCCGCCCGCGACGACCGGCGTGCCGGCCCGAAGTCCCGTGGCCGCGGCGGCCTCCTTCGTGACCGCCCCCGTGACCGCCGGGCCCTCCAACGTCTCCGGGAGCCATCGCGGATCGATCCCGAGCGCGCCCACGATTTCGGGCGACCACGTCCGGCGCGCGAGATCGAAGAGGACAGTCCCGGCGCCATCGGCGACATCGGTCGCGGCGACACCCGTCAACCGGAGACGGACATAGTCCTTCGGCAGCAGGACGCGCGCGATGCGCCGCCAGATGTCTGGCTCGTGGTTGCGCACCCAGAGGAGCTTCGGGGCCGTGAAGCCCGGAAGGGCATCGTTCCCGGTGACGGCGATGAGCCGGTCGCGCCCG
>DASWSI010000212.1:0-5120 GCA_036402715.1 Candidatus Limnocylindrales bacterium | reverse complement strand
CGAGGGGATCGTGAAGGTCCACCAGTACGGGATCATGTCGGCTCCCACGACCGCCCAGGACGCCGCGCTCGTCGCGCTGACGACCGCCGAACCGGACGTCGAGCGGATGCGCACGGAGTACGACCGCCGCCGCCGGCTCCTCGTCGACGGCCTCAACCGGCTCGGGCTCACGACGTTCGAGCCGCGCGGGGCGTTCTATGCCTTCCCGCGGATCACCTCGACCGGCCTCGACTCGGAGACCTTCGCCGAACGGCTCCTCGAGGAGCAGCGTGTCGCGGTCATTCCGGGCAGCGCATTCGGGCCGTCCGGAGAGGGCCACGTTCGCGCCTGCTACGCGACGAGCTACGAGCGGCTCGAGGAGGCGCTCGCGCGGATCGGGCGGTTCGTCGAGGCGCATCCGGTCGCCTGACGCGATCGGGGACGGGCAGCCCGAGCGAGCCGTCCAGCGTCGAGGCTGTGCGAAACTGTCGCCGATGTCCACCGTCCTCATCGTCTGCGGGTTCGTGGCCGCGTTCGCGGGCAGCTGGCGGGCGTTCGGTGCGGTCCGCCAGGCGCTCGGTCCGCTCGTTCACGACGGCGACCCGACCCGAACGGCCGTCGAGGCTGCACGCCCGTTCGTCACGCGCTACCGCGTCCGTCTCTTCGCGAGACGCGTCGTCGTGTCGATCGGCTGGCTGATCGTGTCGCTGTACGGGCTCTATCTCGTCGCCGTCGGGTCCGCGGCGCCATGACGGCCGTCCAGAGCTCCGTCGCATCGGGCGCGATCCTCGAACGGTGGGAGCCCGTCATCGGGATCGAGGTCCATTGCCGCCTGAAGACCGCGAGCAAGATGTTCTGCGCGTGCTCGGCGGACTTCGACGGCGCGCCCCCGAACACCCACACATGCCCCGTCTGCCTCGGTCTGCCGGGAGCACTCCCCGTGATCAACCGGCTGGCCGTCGAGCACGTCCTGACGACGGGCCTCGCGATCTCCGCGACGAGTCCGGAAGCGACGCGCTGGGACCGCAAGAACTACTTCTACCCGGATCTGCCGAAGGGTTACCAGATCAGCCAGTACGACCTGCCGCTCGCGGCGGGCGGGCGCCTGACGTTCGAGACGTCCGACGGGCCGTTCACGGTCGGGATCACGCGGGCCCACCTCGAGGAGGACACCGCCCGCCTCGTCCATTCGACGCGGCCGGGGAACGCCGGGGTCAGCCTCGTCGACTTCAACCGCTCCGGCGCACCGCTCATGGAGATCGTCACGGACCCCGACGTGCGGACGGCCGAGCAGGCCCGCCGATACGCCGAGGAGCTGCAGCTCCTGCTCCGCGCCGTCGGCGTGTCCGATGCGGACATGGAGCGCGGCCAGATGCGGGTCGAGGCGAACGTCTCGCTTCGTCCCCGCGGCCAGGCGGCGTTCGGGACGCGGGTCGAGATCAAGAACATGAACTCGTTCCGTTCGGTGGAGCGGGCGATCGCGTCCGAGATCGAGCGCCAGGCCGGGATCCTCGACGGCGGCGGCGAGCTCGTCCAGGAGACCCGCGGCTGGGATGAGAACCGCGGAACCACATACCGGATGCGGGTCAAGGAATCGTCGGACGACTATCGCTACTTCCCGGAACCGGACCTCCCGCCGCTCCACCTTGACCGGGAGTGGCTCGAGGCGGTGCGGGCGCGACTGCCGGAGCTGCCCGCGGCACGTCGGACGCGGTACCAGGACGCCCTCGGGCTGTCGCCCTACGACGCCGCGGTCCTCGTCGCGGACCCGGATGCGGCGTCCCTCTTCTAGGGTGTGCTCGCGGCCGATTCGAGGATCGAGCCGAAGCAGGCCGCGAACTGGGTCACCGGCGACTACCTCCGGCTGCGCAACGAGTCCGGTGACGCGAAGGTCGACGCGACCGAGCTTGCCCACGTCATCCGCCAGGTCGTCGACGGCGCCATCTCGCGGAGCAACGGCCGCGAGGTCCTCGCCGCCCACATCGCGACCGGCGCCGCCGCGGCAGTCGTCATCGAGGAGCGCGGCTTCCGCCAGATCTCGGATTCGGGGGCGCTCACGACCGCCGTCGATGAGGTCCTCGCCGCGAACCCGGCCGCGGTTGCGGACTACCGAGCCGGCAAGGCGCAGGCCGTCGGGTTCCTCGTCGGCCAGGTGATGAAGGCGACCCGCGGCCAGGCAAACGCGGCGATGGTCCAGACGACCGTCCGCGAGCGGCTCGACGCGGCCGGAGAGCGCTGAGTGGGCCCGGTCAACATCGTGCTCTGGGTGGGCGGCGCGGTCGTCCTGGCCCTCGGCTACCGGCGCGGACGCGGGCCGTGGGATCGGTACCAGGCGCTCAAGGCCCAGGACGCGAACATGGCCCGGTACGAGGCGTGGCGCGGCGGGATCCGCGACACCGGGACGACCGGAGCCTCCGTGGCGATGGACATCCTCCGCCGCCAGGCACAGATCGGCGCGGCCGTCGCCGTCGTGGGGATCGCGCTCATCGTCGCGGGGTTCGCGATCAAGTAGGAACGCGGCCGAGGCCACGTGCCCCGCCGCAGTCTCGGCGGCCGCCCTGGCCTTCGGCCGCCGCGACGACGCCTCGAGCCGCCTCGCCCGCTAGCGCTCGCGGAACCGCCGATGCTCGATCGCCGTGCAGCGGTCCATCACCACGAGCAGCCCGGCATCGTGCGCGATTCGCGCCGCCTCCCAGTTGACGACGCCGAGCTGGAGCCAGAGACAGCGGGCCCGCGCCGCGACCGCCTCCTCGGCGTGGGCAAGGCAGAGCTCGGACCGCCGGAAGACGTCGACGATGTCGAACGGCCCCGTCGCCGCGACGGCCTCGCCGAGGGTCGGGAACGCCGGGATGCCGAGGACGTCGCGCTCGGCCGGGTTCACCGGCACGCAGTCGTAGCCCTGGTGGACGAGGTACCGGAAGACCCCGAACGACGGGCGCGACGCCTTCGACGACGCGCCGACGACCGCGATCCGCCGAGCCGTCGAGAGGACGGCGGCAATGCCCTCGTCACCGAGCAGCGGGACCGTTCCGCGGCCCTCCTGCAGGTCGAGCATCTCGCGCGCCCGGAGCCGCTCCTCGGCAGTCATCGGCGGGCACGCGCGGCGACGGCCACGCCGCGCAGCGGCCTCACGCCCGCGCCTCCTTCTCGTACGGAACCCCGTCGGCGGCCGGCGGGATCGACCGCCCGACGACACCGGCGAGAACGACGATCGTGACGACGTACGGCAGCGCGGCGTACCACTGGTTCGGGATCTGGCTCATGATCGCGCCGAGGTCGCCGCTCGGTGGCGCGACGCCGACCATCGTCTGCAGTGCGGTCACGAACCCGAAGAGCAGCGCCCCGAGGAACGCGCCGATCGGTGTCCACCGCCCGAAGATGACCGCCGCGAGCGCGATGAAGCCGCGGCCGTTCGTCATCCCGTTCGAGAACGTCCCCGTCGACTCGAGGATGATGAACGCCCCGGCGAGCCCGGCCAGTCCGCAGCCGACGATGACGTTTCGGTAGCGGAGGCGGAGGACGTCGATCCCGACCGTATCGGCCGCCTTCGGGTGCTCGCCGACGGCCCGGGTGCGAAGGCCCCAGCGCGACCGGAACAGGAGGAACTGGAGCGCCAGGACGAGGAAGATGACGCTCATCGCGATCGGGCCCTGGTCGAAGAACATCGCGAGGATCGGCCCGATGAGCGGCAGGCTCGTCAGCTGGTCAGGCAGCGTCAGGTGGGGGAGCAGGCCCGCGCCACCCTTGCCCGACGGCGTGATGATCAGCCGGTTCAGGTAGCCCGTGATCCCGAGCGCGGCGATGTTCAGGAACACGCCGGCGATGATCTGATCCGCGCGGACGGAGATGCAGAGCCAGCCGTGGACGACGCCGAGCAGGAGGCCGACGAGGACGGCGACGATCACGCCGAGGATGAGCGCCGGCAGGTCCCCGATGGACTCGTGCAGCGCGAACCCGGTGACGTAGCCCGCGAACGCGGACGTCAGCATGATCCCCTCGATGCCGATGTTGACGACGCCGGACCGCTCGCAGAGGACGCCACAGAGCGCGCCGAGCGCGATCGGTGTCGACAGCGCCAGGACGGTCGGCAGGTAGTCCGGCATGACGGTGAACAGGTAGACGACGAGGTCCGCGATGAGCCCGGGAACGCGGGTGATGTCCATCAGCGCGCGACCTGCTCGCCCCACGACTGGGTGACGGTTCGGACCTCGCCCTCGAGCGCGCCCTTCGCCGTCCGGAGGCGGAACGCGCGGCGAACGATGATGTCCGCGGCGAGGAACAGGATGATCACGGCCTGGATGACGTCGATCACCTCGATCGGGACCTGGGTGTTGATCTGCATCAGCCCCTGGCCCGCGCGGAACACGCCGAAGAGCAGGGCCGCGACCATGATCCCGAGCGGCGACGACCGGCCGAGGAGCGCGACGGTGATCGCATCGAATCCGACGTTCGCGGTGATCCCCGGCGCGTAGAACCCGATGACGCCGAGCATCTGGACGGCGCCGGCGAGCCCGCCGAGCAGGCCGCTCAGCACCATCGTCAGGGTGACGATGAAGACCGGCCGAATGCCGGCGTAGCGCGCGGCATTCGGGTTCGCTCCGACCGTCCGGATCTCGAACCCGAGCGTCGTCCGGTCGAGGACGAACTTGACGACGAAGACCGCCGCGAACGCGATGATCACGCCGAGGTGGATGTTGCGGCCGAACGGCAGCGCCGGCAGCCGCGCGTTGCCGATGTCCGCGGTCCGCGGAAACGAGAAGCCCGTCGCGCGGACGAGGTCGTTGACGGCCCACGTCAGGAGCAGCACCGCGATGCTGTTCAACATGATCGTGACGACGACCTCGTGGGCGCCGGTTCGGGCCTTGAGGAAGCCCGGGATGAAGCCGTATGCGGCGCCCGCCGCGGCACCGAGCAGGAGGGAGACCGGGACGGCGACGTTCGTCGGGACCTCCGCGAGCTGCGCCCCGGCGATCGCGGCCACGAACGCACCGACGAGGAATTGCCCCGCGACGCCGATGTTGAAGAGGCCGGCCTTGAACGCGAGGCCAACCGCGAGCCCGCCGAGCATCAGCGGCGCGGACTGGATGAGCGTGTTGCTGAGCCCGATGAAGTTGCCCTTCGCCCACAGGGTCGGCGTGCCG
>DASWSI010000211.1:0-3754 GCA_036402715.1 Candidatus Limnocylindrales bacterium | reverse complement strand
GGGCGGCGCGGGAGCGATACGAGCTTTCGGGCGCACTGTTCGGTCTGCGCGGTGCTGTCGTCGTGGCGGACGTCGCCGGCGCTCGCCGACTCGCTGCGCGGATGTACGAGGCCCGCGCTGCGGGAACGGCGCCCGGGACGCCGACGATCACCGGCGGCGAGCTCTACGCGCTCGGAATTCTCCACGAGATCTCGCACCGCCTCGTCGGCCACTACGAGGAGGCCGTCCGCGCCGGCGCGATCGCGGCTGCCGCTCGTGACCTCGAGGCAGAGCTGGGACGCGACCGCGTGGACGGCGTGATCGAGCGGTTCGGCGTGGAGTTTCCGGACGGCGAGACGACGCGAACGCACGACGCAACCGAACGCGACGCCGCGCGACCCGATGCCCATGACGCCGAAGCGCGGCGGGCCGAATCCCTCGAGGAGCTCCTGCTGCTCGCGCTGACCAACGGCAATCCCGCCGCGGAGCCGTTCCGGGAGCTGTTCGACGACGCGCCGCTCGCGGCAACGACGGACTACCCGATCCTGCTCGGTCGCCTCGAGGCGCTGCTCGACGCAGGCCCGCCGGTGGAGCCGGGCGGCCAGCCGCTCGTCGCGATGCTTCGCGCCCCGATGCTCGCCGCACCGACGTCGCTCGCCGGTCAGCTCCGGTTCATCCGCGAGCGCTGGCGCCTCCTCGGCGCCGACATCGCGGACCTCATCGACCGTCTCGTTCTGGGGCTCGACGTTCTCGCGGAGGAGGAGCGCGCCTTGCACCTTCGGTTCGGTGGCGCGGGCGGCGGGTTCGGTGGCGTGCCGGAGCCGCCGTCGCTCCGCGGGCTCGATTCGGAGCCCGAGCGGTTCAGCTCCGATTCGGCCTGGATGCCGCGCGTCGTCCTCCTGGCGAAGAGCACGTATGTGTGGCTCGACCAGCTGTCGCGGCGATACCAGCGCGACATCCGGACGCTCGACGCGATCCCGGACGAAGAGCTCGACACGCTCGCGCGACAGGGCATCACGGGGCTCTGGCTGATCGGCCTCTGGCAGCGCTCGCCGGCCTCGCAGCGGATCAAGCAGCTCCGCGGAAATCCGGATGCGGTGGCGTCGGCGTACTCGCTCGACGACTATCGGATCGCGGACGATCTCGGTGGCGAATCCGCGTACGAGGCACTCCGGGGTCGCGCGTGGGCTCGCGGCATTCGCCTCGCGAGCGACATGGTCCCGAACCACATGGGCATCGATTCGCGCTGGGTCGTCGACCATCCGGAATGGTTCATCTCGCTGTCCGAGCCGCCGTACCCGTCGTACTCGTTCGGTGGCCCGGACCTGTCGTCAGACGGCCGCGTCGGGATCTTCCTCGAGGATCACTACTACGACGCGTCGGACGCGGCCGTCGTCTTCCGGCGCCTCGACCGCGGGACCGGCGAGAACCGCTACGTCTACCACGGCAACGACGGGACGAGCTTTCCGTGGAACGACACCGCGCAGCTCGACTACCTGAAGGCGGAGGTCCGCGAGGCCGTCATCGCGACGGTTCTCGACGTCGCGCGGCGATTCCCGATCATCCGCTTCGACGCCGCCATGGTCCTCGCCAAGAAGCACGTCGAGCGGCTCTGGTACCCGGAGCCGGGCGCCGGCGGTGCGATCCCCTCGCGCGCCGAGCACGCCCTGCCGAAGGCCGTCTTCGACGCCGCGATGCCCCGCGAGTTCTGGCGCGACGTCGTCGACCGCGTCGCCGCGGAGGTCCCCGACACGCTCCTCCTCGCCGAGGCGTTCTGGCTCCTCGAGGGCTATTTCGTCCGGACCCTCGGGATGCACCGCGTCTACAACAGCGCGTTCATGCACATGCTCCGCGACGAGAACAACGCGGGCTACCGCCGGGTGATGAAGGAGACGCTCGAGTTCGACACCGAGATTCTCCAGCGCTACGTGAACTTCATGAGCAACCCCGACGAGGCGACCGCAGTCGAGCAGTTCGGCAAGGGCGACAAGTACTTCGGTGTCGCGACGCTCCTCGCGACGCTGCCGGGTCTGCCGATGCTCGGGCACGGCCAGATCGAAGGCTTCGGCGAGAAGTACGGAATGGAGTTCCGCCGCGCGACGCTCGATGAGCGCGCCGACCCGTGGCTCGTCGAGCGCCACGAGCGCGAGATCTTCCCGCTCCTCCACCGCCGGGCCGCGTTCGCCGGCGCGGCCGAGTTCGTCCTCTACGACTTCACCCGGGACGACGGGTCCGTCGACGAGAACGTCTTCGCGTACTCGAACGGGAGCGGACCGAACCGCTCGCTGGTCGTCTATCACAACCGGTTCGCTTCGACGGCCGGCCGACTCCGCGACTCCGTCGCGTTCGCGGTCAAGCGACCCGACGGCTCGAAGGCGACGCAGCGACGGCCGCTCGCGGCTGCGCTCGGTATCGCGGGCGATGCCAACAACCTCGTGGCGTTCCGGGACGCGCGCGCGGGGCTCGAGTACCTCCGCGACGGCCGCGACCTGGGGCGCGACGGGCTGTGGCTCGAGCTCGACGCGTATCGGTGCCACGTCTTCTGGGAGTTCCGCGAGATCGCCGATCCGGCCGGGATCTGGCATCGCCTCGCGGCGCATCTCGGCGGGCGCGGGGTCGCGTCGCTCGAGACGGCGCTCCGCGATCTCGAGCTCGAGCCGGTCCACGCGGCCGTGCGCCGGCTCGCAGCCGACGCCGGGCTCGTCGAGCTGGTGCGGGACGGACGGCTTCGGGACGCGACCTCGGTCTCCTCCGCGATCGCCGCCTTCGCCGGCACGGTCCGTGACGCGACGGGGACGAGTGGCGATCCGCGCAACGTCGCCGTCATCGGCGCGCGGCGCCTCGCAGCTGTGGCGACGCTCGCGGAAGGGGCCGCGGTGCCGGCACGGGAGGACGGTGCAGAGGCAGGCGATGTCCCGGATGCCGCCTCCGACACGTGGCGTCGCGCGGTGCTCGCGGGCTGGGCCGTCCTCGAGCCGCTCGGCCGCCTGGCGCCGGAGTCGATGGCCGGCCCCACGAGCCGCGCCTGGTTCGACGAGCTGCGGCTCGACTCCGTCGTCGCGACCGCGCTCCGCGACGCGGGCCTCGACGAGGCCGCGGCGTGGGCAGCCTCGGAACGCATTCGCGTCCTGCTCGCGCTGCCGCGCCCGTCGAACGTCGGCGGACGCGGGAGCGCGGACACGATCGCGAAGCTCGCGGAATCGTGGCTCGCCCACCCCGACGTCCGCGCCTTCCTCCACGTGAACCTGTGGGAGAGCGTCGAGTGGTTCGGTCGCGATGCGTGGCGGGAGCTGCTCGACTGGGCGCTGCTCCTCGACACGGTTGATGCGGACGCAGACGTCGCAGCGGCGAGCGCCGCCGTCGTCCTCGAGCTGGCGCGACTAGGCGAGGAATCGGGCTACGCCGTCGATGCCCTCCGAAAGCTCACGGGAGTCGCGCCGCCCGCGGCGCCGTCCGCAGAACGCCCGGTCGCGGCCACGGCGCCGCGCACACCCACGCGCGAGTCGGGCTGACCCGAACACCGGTCGACTCGAACGGCGCGTCAGGCGGTCGGCGTGGCCGCGGCCGGCGAATACTGCGGGCGGCCGATGGGCCGGTAGACATCGATGGTCACGCCCGTCGGGGTGGCACGCGATCCCACGAGCCCGAGCGCTCTGTCGGGGCCGGTCTCGTCGAACAGCCGCGCGCCCTGGCCGACGACGACGGGGAAGGTGAACAGCGTCATCTCGTCCACGAGATCGTTGTCGAGCAGCCACTGGAACAGGGCGCCGCTGCC
>DASWSI010000210.1:0-5947 GCA_036402715.1 Candidatus Limnocylindrales bacterium | reverse complement strand
AAAGCAGGATGACCCCCGCGTTGAACCGCTCGCCGCGCTCGACGCTCGGCACGACGCGGACGATCGCGTACTGGAACGTGCTGCGCGCGGGCTCACGCGACGGCATCGGTTGCCTCGATGAGGAACGGCCGCGGCGTCCGGAGCCGCCGCTCGAGATAGTCGAGGTAGGCGCGTCGCTGGTCGCGGGCGCTCCCCGCCGGCGAGTCGAGCGGCAGCCACGAATCCGGAATGAGCTCGACGACGGCCGCGAGCGCCTCCCGGTCGAGACGCGGCGCGAGGCGAGCGTCCGCCTCGACGAGCGAGCCGGCGAACGGGCGAAGGACGTGGTCGCGGATCCGCGGAAACGGTCGCCTGGCGTGGGCCGCCGGATCCTTCCACGTGGGGTGGATGTAGAGCGCCGCGCCGTGATCGATGAGCCAGGGCGCACGGTGCCAGACGAGCATGTTCGGGTTCTGCAGCGTTCGATCGGGGTTCGTCGTGAGGGCATCGAACCAGACGATGTCCGCCGCGAGCTCCGGCGACGGGATCGGCCCCACGGCGGGACTGAACGGCAGTGAGCCCGGCAGGAAGTCGAGCCCGATGTTGAGGCCGCCGGACGAGGCGATCAGCGGCTGGATCTCGCCGTCCGGCTCGGCGTTGGCAAGTGCCGGGTCCAGCTCGATGAAGACGATCTCGGGGATCGGCAGCCCCAGCAGCCGGCCGATCTCACCGACGACGAGCTCCGCCACGAGCGCACGCGGACCCTGGGCGGCGGCCCGGAACTTGAGGACGTACAGCCCGTCGTCGTCGGCCTCGACGAGCGCGGGGAGCGACCCGCCCTCGCGGAGCGGAGTGACATAGCGGGTTGCGGCGACGGTCCGGACCACGGGGCGAGTGTACGGGGGTGGCCGGGCGCACCCGTCCATCGCGTGACACGGGGCTTATCGTTACGCCTCGCCTCGCTGGCGGGTGCGCTTTCGGAGGAGGACCGTGGAGGAGGCGTCTCGCGTGGCCGTTCTTCCCGGCAAACCTCCGCCCGCCGCCGCGCCGAGGGGCCGCCAGTTCACGACCGTCTTCGGGCGCGAGCTCATCGGGGAGCTTTGCAACTTCGTCCATCGGCCGTACCTCGTCGTCACGATGGCGGACCTCTGGCCGAACTTCGAGCACCGTTTCGACGAGCACATCGCGGGCGTCCACTTCGTGACGACGCTCGACGTCGTCGAGCTCGACGCGCAGGCGCAGCGCCTCGGGGAATTCGGCAGCGTCATCGGGCTGGGTGGCGGGCAGGCCGTCGACGTCGCGAAGTTCTTCGCCTGGTCGCGGGGCCGGCCGCTGTTCCTCGTGCCGACCGCGATGACGACGAACGCGCCCTTCGCGCATCGGACGGCACTCCGCCACGAGGGCCGCGCCGTCACGATCGCGTGGGCCGTCCCGGAGGCTGTCTACGTCGATTTCGACGTCATCCGGAGCGCCCCGCCGCTGCTCAATCGGAGCGGCGTCGGCGACGTCCTGTGCCATCACACCGCTCATTTCGACTGGAAGCTCGCCCACGACGCGGGCAGGGAGGAACGCCGATGGCCGTATGACCAGCAGCTCGTCGACGAGGCCAAGGTCGCGCTGAATGCCGTCCTCGGCGGACTCGACGAGATCCGCGACGTCACCGACGAGGGCATCAGGACGCTCGTCGGCGCCCAGCGATGGGGTGGCGCGGCGTTCCACAATGCCGGCTGGAACACCCGGCACCTCGACGGCGTGGACCACGCCTATCTCTACGGCCTGGAGGATCTGACCGGCAAGCACTTCATCCATGGCCAGGCCGTCGGCCTCGGGACGTACTTCGGGGCCGTCCTCCAGGAGAACGAGCCGGAGATGATCCTCTCCGCGCTCGAGCGCGCGGCCGTCGACATCCGTCCCGAGGCGATGGGCATCACCTGGGACGATGCGGCGACCGCGATGCGTCAGCTGGCGCAGTACGTCCGTCGCGTCGACTTCGAGTACACGATTGCGAATGCCCGTCCGGTCACCGACGAGATCGTCGACCACGTCAGGGACCGCGTCTACGCCACGTTCGGAGCGTGGCAGTCGTAGCGCCGAAGGGCGCGAGGAGGAGGACCGTCATGGAACGAAGAACCGGGCTGCCTCGAATCTCGAGGCTTCCCGCGCTCGCTGTCGTCGCGATCATGCTCGCCTCGGCCTGCACGCCTTCGGGCGCTGCGACGACGAGCCCGGCCGCGAGCACGGCCGGTGGTGGTGCGAGCGGGAGCGCGAGCACGGCCCCGAGCCCGAGCGCCGCGGCGGGCACGGTCCACGTCTCGATCCTGAACAAGGACATGACCCCCGACGAGGTCAAGGCCGAGGTCGCGAAGGAAGGCAGCCTCGTCGTCGCGAACTGGACGTATACCGCCAACGACGAGCTCGTCAAGCAGTTCAAGGCCTACGTCAAGGCGACCTACGGCGCGGACATCCAGTTCACCTACGAGGGGTCGCAGGCGCCCAGCGTCTACCTGACGAACCTGTACGCGGCGCAGAAGGGCGGCAACCCGTCGCCCTACGACGTGATGGCGATCGAGGAGAACTACTGGTCCGAGGCGATGGCGAACAACGCCGTCGAGAGCTATCTCCCGTCCGGCCTCGTCCCGAACCAGAGCCTCGTCCTCGACCAGTTCCAGCACGTCCCGACGTCGATCGCCTTCCAGTCGACCGCGTTCCCGGCGGTCGTGTTCGAGAAGTCGAAGGCGCCGAACCTCAAGAAGCTCATGGACCTCGCTGATCCCTCGCTGAAGGGCAAGGTCACCCTGCCGGTCCCCGGTGACATCACGGCGGGCGGGTTCTTCCTGGGGCTCGCGTCCGAGCTCGGCAAGGACTACAAGGACCCGGCGCAGATGAAGGAGGTCGTCGACTGGGCGGTCACGCACATCGGCCCGAACGTCCTGAAGTACACGTCCGACTCGTCCGAGATGCAGCAGCTGCTGCGCTCCGGCGGGGCATACGCGGTGACGTTCTGGAACAGCCTTGCCCGGCTCGAGTACTTCAGCGGCAAGAACAACGACGCGACATTGCTCCTGCCGTCTGCGGTCTACCCCGTCAACGGCTACCTCTGGATCCCGAAGGGCGTGGCGCATCCCGTCCTCGCCCAGATCTTCATCAACTGGCGGCTCCAGCCGGACGTCCAGTTCCCCAACAGCTGGGCGATCGACCACGGCCCGTGGAGCGAGCTCAGCGAGGGCTTCCTGGGCCCGAACTACGTCAGCCAGGTTCCCGCCTGGTTCGCCAAGGACTACTTCAGCTACTTCCCGACGCTCGACCAGATCAAGACGAACTTCAAGCAGGTTGACTGGGATGCGTACAACAAGGGACAGAAGGAGTGGCAGGACTACTACGCCCAGAAGATCGGGCAGTAGGCCGCCGACGAACCGCCGCCTCTCCCGTTCGGGAGGGGCGGCGTCTCCACCACCGATGGGGACGAGCTGATGGCGGGTGAGCCGCTTTCGCTGTCGATGCCGGGCCTGGCGCCACGCGTCCGCAACGACCGCCGCAGGACGCTCACCGGCCTCGGCCTGCTCGCGCCCGCGATCCTGCTTGCGGCGCTGTTCCTGTACTACCCGCTGGCGTTCATCGTCCAGATGAGCTTCAGCCTGGCGAACACGTTCCTCTCGCCGGCCGGGCCGACGTTCACGGTCTCGAACTACCAGGCGATGTTCAACCGCTACCTGCCGAACGTCGCCGTGACCCTTCAGCTCGCGAGCCTCGCGACGATCGTCAACCTGATCTTCGGCTACCCCTTCGCCTACATCCTCGTGCGGAAGGTTCGCTACCGCGACATCGTCCGCGCGTTCATGGTGTTCCCGATGTTCGGCGCGCTCTACATCGCCTTCGGGATGCGGTTCCTCCTGCTCCCGGGCGGGCCGGCGACGCCGCTGCTCGAGCTCCTCGGGATCCAGAACACGTCCGTGCTGTACAGCCTGCCGTCCGTCGTGTTCGCGATGTCGATCTTCACGTTCCCGTTCATGGTCATGAATGTCGGGGCCACGTTGAGCAACGTCGACCCGACGCTCGAGGAGGCGGCCGCCTGCCTCGGCGCGCGGCCGCCGCAGACGGTCCGGCGCATCCTGCTACCGCTCACCCGGACGGGGATCGTGGCCGGGGCGCTGATGGTGTTCGGCTGGAACCTGGGGACGTTCGCCGAGCCGCTGCTGCTCGGGTCGATCAACGAGCAGAAGTCGCTGGCCTGGACGCTCTACCAGCGCGGCGTCGTCCAGACCGACTACGGGCTGTCGACGACGATGGGCGTCGTGCTGCTCCTCCTCGCCTTCGTCGTCACGTACTTCTCGCTGCGCTACTCGCGCGGCGCGCTGGTCGATTGAGCGCCTCGGTCGCTCCCGCACCGAGTCGAACCGCGCCGGCCGGCGAGTCCGCGTCGCGCCGGTTCAGCTCGCGCCGCCTGACCGACATCCTCAGTCACGCCTACATCTGGCTCTGCCTCGTCGTCTTCGTCATGCCGTTCGCCGCCCTGCTGGTCTACTCGTTCACGGGTCCCGGTGGCACGTACGCGGTCGAGAACTTCCAGTACGTGCTCGGCAGCTTTGGCGAGAACCTGTGGTGGAGCTTCCGGATCGCCGCGCTGACGCTCGTCATCGACCTCGTCATCGCCTTGCCGGCCGCGTACGCGATCGTCCGCTACCCGTTCCCCGGGAAGCGGCTGCTGTACTCGGCGATCACGCTGCCGCTGTACGTCCCGGGTGCCGTCATCGGCATCTCGCTCGTCCTGACCTACAACTTCACGTACCACCTCACGACGTCGGTGTGGGGGCTCGTCTTCGCAATGGCGGTCGGGACGTTTCCGCTGATGCTGACGCCGATCCTCGTCGCGCTGAAGGACCTGCCGCTCGTGTTCGAGGAGGCGTCCGAATGCCTGGGGGCGACGCGCTGGCAGACGTTCCGCCGAATCGTCCTGCCGCTCATCGGGCCCGGCGTCAGCGCCGGTCTGATGCTCGCCTTCATCATCGTGTTCAACGAGTACCTCGTGACGCTGTTCGTCCACCCGACCGGGATCACGACCGCGCCGCTGCGTGTGTTCAACCTCGTCCGGACCGCGGGCCTCGCGCCGACGACCGCGGCCCTGGCCGTGACGATGCAGCTCATCTCGTTCGCGGCCGTGCTGCTGTTCTTCCGCGTCTTCGGGACGCGCTACCTCAAGGGCACCTACCTCATCTGATGTCGACCGTGCGGCTCGCGGCCGTGACCAAGCACTACGGGTCGACGGTCGCCGTCCACGACTTCGACCTCGATGTCGCCGACGGCGAGCTCGTCACGCTCCTCGGCCCGTCGGGCTGCGGCAAGACGACGACGCTGCGGATGGTCGCGGGGCTCATCGAGCCGACGAGTGGACGGATCCACTTCGACGCCGAGGACGTGACGTTCCTGCCGCCGCGGAAGCGGAACATCGGCTTCGTCTTCCAGACCCCGGCGCTGTTTCCGCACCTGTCCGTGGCCGACAACATCGGCTTCGGGCTGTCCGTGAAGGGGAAGAAGAAGGCGGCGATCGCGGCACGCGTCGATGAGATGCTCGCGATGGTGGGCCTCGCCGGCTACGGCGCGCGGCTCCCCGCGCAGATGTCCGGCGGGCAGCAGCAGCGCGTCGCGCTCGCCCGCGTCCTCGCGACGGATCCGCGCGTTCTGCTGTTCGACGAGCCGCTGTCGGCGCTCGACCGGAACCTCCGCGACACGCTCAAGTACTCGATCCTCGACCTCCAGCGCCGGACGGGGAAGACGGCGATCTACGTCACGCACGACCAGTCGGAGGCGTTCGCCATCTCGGACCGGATCGTCGTCATGAACGCCGGCCGCGCGGAGCAGATCGGGACACAGACGGACATCTACCTCAATCCCCGGACGCCGTTCGTGGCCGAGTTCATCGGCGCCAACAACGGGCTGCCGGGCACGGTGACGGCGGCCGATGGATCCGGCG
>DASWSI010000209.1:0-2083 GCA_036402715.1 Candidatus Limnocylindrales bacterium | reverse complement strand
GAGCGGGCGGAAACCCGCGACGCCGCCCGCAAGGAGATGACCGCATGACTGCTGACGCGACCAACGAATTCGCCGACATCGAAGCCGCCCTCGCGACGCTCCTCGTGCCGGCGCCGGCGACGCTCGCGCCGGCGACGCTCGTCGCCGTCGGGCTCGTCGACGAGTACACGACAATGGACTCCCCGATCGGGCCGGTCTACGTCGCGTGGAATGGCTCCGGCGTCTCCCAGGTGGGAGCGGCCGCGACGCCTGAAGCGTTCGAGGCGCGCTTCCGGGCGGAGGTGGGCCGGCCGATCCGGCCCGCATCCGTCGTGCCGCCGCGGCTCGCGCGGGCGCTCGCTCGCCGGCTGGCCGGAGATCGCCGGGCGAACCTGCCGCTCGACCTTCGCGGCCGAACCGAGTTCGAGCGAGCGGTCTGGTCGAAGGCGCTCGAGATCCCGCGCGGCGAGGTTCGGCCGTACGGCTGGATCGCTGCCGAGATCGGGCGGCCGAAGGCCGTTCGGGCGGTCGGTTCGGCGCTCGGTCACAACCCCGTCCCGCTCGTCGTCCCCTGCCACCGCGTCGTCCGAAGCGATGGGCTCATCGGCCAGTATTCGCTCGGGGGTCCGGCCAACAAGCGGGCGATGCTGACGGCGGAGGGCCTCGATCCGGACGAGCTCGAGTCGCTCGCGCGCGCCGGGATCCGCTTCATCGCCTCGGACACGACACACGTCTACTGCCTGCCGAGCTGCCACAACGCGCGGCGGATCACGGATCGGCACCGGGTGGCGTTCCACAGCAGCCGCGAATCGGTCGCCGCCGGGTATCGCGCATGCCGGGAATGCCGACCGCAATCGGCCCTTGGCGCGGCCTGAGCGGAGCCGCTACACTCGTTCGATCTTGGACCAGCCCGCTATGCCAACCCGAGCCGCACCCGCTGCCACGTCGCGGCTCGCGATCTGGACCGGCCTCCTCGTCCTCTACGTCGTGTGGGGCTCGACGTATCTCGGCATTCGTGTCGCCGTCGAGACGATCCCGCCGTTCTTCATGGCCGGGACGCGGTTCCTCATCGCGGGCGCGATCCTGCTCGCCTGGTCGATCGCCCGTGAAGGACGCGACTTCGTCTGGCCGACACGCCGGCAGTGGCGCGACACGACGATCGTCGGGGCGCTGCTGCTCGGCGGCGGGATGGGCATGGTCGCGTGGGGCGAGCAGACGGTTCCGTCCGGGATCGCGGCGCTGCTCATCGCGATGATGCCCGTCTGGGTCGCGGTCCTCGGCCGGATCTTCTTCGCCGAGCGGCTGCCGCGGATCGCCGTCTTCGGCGTCGCGGTCGGGCTGGCGGGCGTCGCGATCCTCGTCGGCGCGGGTGGCAGTGCCGGCGGCGCACTCCCGGTTGCGGGCCTCGCGGCGCTGCTCATCTCGCCCATCTGCTGGTCGTCCGGGTCGCTCTTCTCGTCGCACCGCGCGGAGCTTCCGCCGCGGCCACTGGTCGCGACCGGCGGCCAGATGGTGGCCGGCGGGATCGTCCTCGTCGTCGCCGCGACGCTGACCGGCGAGCTCGGCCGACTCCGCCTCGACGCGGTGAGCCAGGCATCGCTCGCCGCGTTCACGTATCTCGTCCTCGTCGGCAGCCTCATCGCGTTCACGTCGTACGTGCTGCTCCTGCGGATCGCACCGCTGCCGCTGATCGCCACATATGCGTACGTCAACCCCGTGGTCGCCGTCATCCTCGGCTGGCTCGTGCTCCAGGAGCCGCTCACCCCGCGGACCGCGGTTGCCGGTGCCGTGATCGTCTTCGCGGTCGCCCTGATCATCACGGCGCGCGGCCGAATGAAGCCCCCGGAGGCCCGGACGGAGGCGCTCACCGCGTCCGGCGAGGCACTTCCAGCTTCGGGTCGGGGCGCCGCGCCGGCGGCCAGCCGCGCCGTCGACCGACTCCCAGGCACTGAACGGTCCGCGGCGCCGGACTGAGCGTCAGGCCTCGTCGAGCACGGTTCGGGCGACGCGACGCGCCAGTCCCATGATCGTGATCATCGGGTTGACGCCGATCGCCGTCGGGAAGAGCGACGAATCCGCGACATACAGACCGCGCACGACGTCG
>DASWSI010000208.1:0-7401 GCA_036402715.1 Candidatus Limnocylindrales bacterium | reverse complement strand
CGAGCCGCGCGCACGCGGCGGCCTGATCCGCGTCCGCGAGTTCGTCATGAAGGACAGCTACTCGTGCGACATCGACCAGGCCGGCCTCGACCGAGCCTACGTCGCGCACTACGCGGCGTACGAGGCGATCTTCAAGCGCCTGGGACTCGACGCGATTCCCGTCGGGGCGGACGTCGGGATCATGGGCGGCAGCCTGGCCCACGAGTTCATGTTCCTCAGCGAGTTCGGCGAGGACACGCTCGTCCTGTGCGACAGCTGCGGCTACGCGGCGAACCAGCAGATCGCGGCGTCCTCGAAGGCCGCGCCGGCCCCGGAGGACCCGCTCGCCACCGAAGAGGTCGCGACGCCCGGCACGACGACCATCGCCAAGCTGACGGAATTCCTCAAGATCGGCCCGGAGCGGACGGCCAAGGCCGGCTTCTTCGTCAGTGGCGACGGCCGTCTCATCACGGCCATCGTCCGCGGCGACCACGACATCAACGAGACGAAGCTCGTGAACGCGGCCAAGGCCACCGGCGGCATCCGGCCCGCGCAGGTCGAGGAGATCCGCGCGGCGGGGATGGAGCCAGGCTACGGCTCACCGATCGGTGCCCACGACACGTTCGTCGTCGTCGACGAGCTCGTCGCGAAGTCGCCGAACCTTGTCGCGGGGGCCAATCGCGCGGACTTCCACATCCGAAACGTGAACGTGGGTCGCGACTTCACCCCGGATGCCGTCGCCGACCTCACGAACGTCGTCGAGGGCGACGCCTGCCCGAACTGCGGCCACGCCGTGAAGCTGCGGAAGGGCATCGAGGTCGGCAACATCTTCAAGCTCGGGACGGATTTCACGGTCCCACTCGGCGCGACGTTCCTCGGCGAGGACGGACAGGCGCACCCGATCGTCATGGGGTCGTACGGCATCGGCCTCGGTCGCAGCGTCGCCTGCATCGTCGAGGCGCATCACGACGACAAGGGCATCGTCTGGCCGGCGGAGGTCGCGCCGTACGCCGCGCATCTCGTCGCCATCGGTGCCGCCCGCGAGCCGCGGGTCGCTGAGGTGGCTGAACGGCTCCACCAGCTCGCGTTCGACGCCGGGCGCGAGATCCTCTACGACGACCGCGACGAATCGCCGGGCGTCAAGTTCACCGATGCGGAGCTGCTCGGCATGCCGACGATCCTCACGGTGAGCCCGCGGTCGCTTGCGGCCGGCGGCGTCGAGGTCACGGACCGCGCGACCGGCGAGCGGTCGACGCGTCCGATCGAGGATGTCGAGGCGATGCTCATCGGGGGCCAGCCGGTCCCGGCCTGACGCGCGGCACGCGCGACGTGCTCGCGGCCCGCGCGGGAGGCGCGCGCCCCGGTGCGCGACGGCAACGCGGGCGGGACAGCGGATCTGCCGCCAAACCTCGGCGGGCTACGATGCCGCGATGCCGCCGCGCCACCTGACGCCGTCCGAGGATCTCTACGCGCGTCTCGAGGTGCCGCACGATGCGACGTTCGAGGCGATCGAGATCGCGTGGCGCGCGCTCCTCAAGCAGCACCACCCGGACGTGGCCGGCGCCGACGCGCTCGAGCTGGCGAAGCGGATCAACGTCGCGCACGACTGGCTGAGCGACCCGCAGCTCCGGGCGAGGTATGACGGCGAGCGGCTGCCGCGCGGCAACGACCGGCCGGGGTCCGCGAGGTGGGGAGATGCGGCCGCCCCAGGGCCTGCTGCGGCGCGGCCCGCGCCTCGACCCGTCGTCGTCACCCCGGCCGAGTCGCTCCGCCGGTTCCTCGACCGTGTCGCGCGGCTCGACGACGACGAGCTCGACCGCCTGTCCGTCGCGGAGACGACGTCGATCGCCTTCGTCGCGAGCATCCGGCGGTTCCTCGGCGCAGACGCGGCTGCGGGAATCGACGCGGCGGAGCGCGAGGTCCGGGCGAGGCTGAGCGGCGCGGCCTGGGCCAACGGCGCGATTCGTGATGCGGTTCTCGCCGCCGTCCACGAGATCGTCCTGGGGCACTTCCTCGACGAGCACCTTACGGAGCCGTTCCGCGGCCGCGCCCGCGAGCGCCTCCTTCGTGGCTGGGAGGCCGCGGTCGACCAGCCGCGGTACGGCCCGAACACCGGCGTCGTGGAGCGGTTCATTCGCCGCGCCGGGACGCTCGAGCCCGTCACGCTCCGGGCCCTTGTCGAGGCCGGTCGGGGACGGCTCCCGCCGGACCCGTGGCCGCGGGGCCTCGACCCGGACGAGGATGCCGGGCTCCACGTCTCGTCGGCCCTCGCCGGGCGCGACGCCGTGACCGCGGCGGGAGAAGCGCTCGCGCGCCTCGACCGGAGCTCCGCCACGCGCGCCGCGCGGCTCCTTCGCCGCACCGCGCACGCCCTCGTCCTTCGTCACGCGTTTTCCGCGGCGGAGTTTGCGGCGCTCGTCGCGCCGTGGCAGGAAGCGACCGCCGACCCGGGCACCGGCCGGCGGTCGGACGAGCGCGCCGAGGCGACCGTCCGGCGCCGATAGGGAGCGCGACGGCGGCTCCGTTGGTTGCAGATCGGCGAGATGCCCGACCGGCGCCATTTCAGTTCCGTGTCAACCGCGCTTCGGGTGCGTGGCTGGCGCAGCAGGGTCATTGGCAGGCCCGTCATCCGCCGGTACGCTCCCCGCCGGGTCGGCTCCGGCCGCCCCTCAGTACCCCTCACGGAGCCGCTGCTTGAGTCGCCGCACCACCCTTCTCACCCTGGTCGCGAGGTACGGCGTCGCGATCGCGGCCGTGGCGATGGTGACCGTGCTCCGTGAGGCGTCCGCGCCGCTCCTCGGCGACCGCGCCGCGTACGTGCCGTTCCTCATCGCGGTGGCATTCGCCGCCTGGCTGGGCGGCCTGCTCCCCGGCCTCCTCGCGACGCTCCTCGGTGGCGCCGCGGGCGCGCTCCTGATCGCGGAGCCGCGCGGCTCGTTCGACATTGCGTCGCGGGCGGACGAGCTCGCGATGTCCATCTTCGCGGCCGGCGGCATCGTCGTCAGCCTCCTCGCGGCCGGGACGCGAACCGGGCGACGGCGAGCCGAAACCGCACGGGCGGCAGCCGAGGGCCATGCGGCGCGCGCCGGACGCCTCGAGGCCGTCGCGATCGCCGTCGGGCGAGAGCTGCGCCCGAAGGAGGCGGCCGAAGCCGTCCTGCGCGAGGGATTGGCGACGCTCGGTGCCGGTGCCGGTGTCGTCGGTGTCCTCGAGGACGACGGGAGGACGATCCGGAGCGTCGCGCGGTTCGGCTTCCGGGACGGCGCCGTCGAGAGCTACGAGACGTATTCGGTGGACGATCCCTACCCGGTGAGCGAGGCCGTCCGGAGCCGCGAGCCGATCGTCGTGACCGGTGGCGAGGCACTCCGGCGGCGCTACCCGGCGCTCGCCCACACGATCCCGGACGGCGGCACGGCGCTCGTCCTGCCGCTCGTGTACGAGGAGCGGGCGATCGGCGGCATCTACTTCCGGTTCAGCGACGCGCGGGCGTTCGACGACGACGACCTCGGCTACCTGATGGCGCTCGGGCGGCAATGCGCCGCGGCACTCCAGCGGGCGAGGCTCTACGAGACCGAGTACGCGGCGCGGCAGAGCGCCCAGATCGCGGCCGAGCGGCTCGTCTTCCTCGCCCACGCGAGCGAGGTTCTCGGCTCGTCGCTGGACTACGAGTCGACCGTGGCCGCGGTCGCGCGCCTCGCGGTCCGCCAGTTCGCGGACTGGTGCAGCGTCTGGATCCTCGAGCCGGACGACACGATCCGGATGCTCGCCCTGGAGCATGCCGACCCGGAGAAGCTCGGCGTCGCGCGCCGCTACCTTGCGCTCGACCAGCCGCGGCTGTCGGACGAGCACGGCGCAGGCGCGGCGATCCGGACGAACACCACCGAGCACGTCGAGTGGATCACGCCCGAGATGCTCGAGGGCGCGTTCGTCGAGCCCGAGCGCCTCGAGCTGCTCCGTGCGATCGCCCCGCGATCGTCGCTCACCGTCCCGCTCGCGGTCCGCGACCGGACGCTCGGGGCGATCAGCCTCGTGTCCGCCGAATCGCAGCGCCGGTTCGACGACGCGGACCGCCGCCTTGCGGAGGACCTCGCCCACCGGGCCGCGACGGCGATCGACAACGCCAGGCTGTTCCGCGACCGCGAGGAGACGAGCCGGGAGCTCCGTGACCGGGCGCGACAGCAGGAGGCCGTCTCGAAGCTTGGCCAGCACGCGCTCGTCGACGAGGATCTCGATCGGCTGTTCGAGGCGACCGTCGCGGAGGTTGCGACGGTCCTCGACCTCGAGCTCGCGACGCTGCTCGAGCTCGACCCCGCGACGCGGACGCTCCGCGTCGTCGCGCGCACGGGGTGGCCCGTATCGGGGCCGGCACCGGCACCGGTCGACGTCACGCACGGCAGCCCGGGCGCCGCGCTGCTATCCGCGGAGCCCGTCGTGGTCGACACGAGCCGCGAGAACCCCGGCGTCGCGACGCTCCCATTCCTCACCGACGCGCGGGTCGTCGCGCATGCGAGCGTCGCGCTGACGGCGTCCGGCGGCCGCGGCCGACCGTGGGGGATCCTCGCGGTCCAGAGCCACAACCCGCGCCGGTTCGGACGCGAGGACATCACGTTCCTCCGTGCCGTCGGGAACGTCCTGATCGGCGCGATCGATCGCGAGCGAAAGCTCGACGAGGAGCGCCGGGCCCAGGACGTCGGACGGGCGTTCATCGGCGTCGTCTCGCACGAGCTGCGGACGCCGATCACGTCGATCTACGCCGGCGCGAAGCTGCTTCACCGCCGGGTCGGCAACGACGCCGAGCGGGCGGAGCTCGCCGCCGATATCGAGGCCGAGGCCGATCGCCTCTATCGCCTCACCGAGGACCTCCTCGTCCTGACCCGGCTCGAGCGCCACGATCTCGACCTCGGCCGCGAGCCGATCCTCGTCAAGCATCTGCTCGGACGCGTCCTCGCCTCCGAGGAGCGACGGTGGCCGCTGGTCACGTTCGAGACGCATGTCGCGGCGCAGCTCGACACCGCGACGGGCGAGGAGAGCTACGTCGAGCAGGTCATCCGCAACCTGTTGAGCAATGCCGCGAAGTACAGCCCGGCCGGGAGCGTCGTCGAGGTCGTCGCGGAATCGAACGGCGAAGACGTCTCCGTCCGCGTCCTCGACCGCGGCCCGGGCCTCGGCTCGACGGACCCGGCACAGCTGTTCGCCCTCTTCTACCGTGCGCCGGGAACGGCGTCACAGGCGAGCGGGGCGGGGATCGGACTGTTCGTGTGCGATCAGCTCGTCCGGGCGATGGGCGGGCGGCTGTGGGCGCGGCCGCGGGACGGCGGCGGCTCGGAGTTCGGGTTCTCGCTCGCGACCTACGTCGACGAACATGATGCGGCGCCCGAGCGTGCGGCGGCCGGCGGCGAGCTGGCGATGAAGGTCAGCCGCCAGGCCTGACGCCCGCGGCCGGTGAGGCTCTGTTCGGTTGTCCGGGGCTCTCATCTCGCCGTTCGGCTATCCTAGGGTTCTTCCCGTTCGATGGGCGCTCCCGGTCAGCGCCCCGGTTTCTGCCGATTCGACCCGTCCACTTCCGCCCTGACCGGGCCCCGCAGATGCGGGAGGGCCCCCTCAGGAGCGCCTTTTCATGACATTCGATCAACTCGGGCTCGCGCCCGAGCTCCTCCGCGCGGTCGCGGACGAGGGCTACACCGAACCGACCCCCGTCCAGCGCGAGGCGATCCCGTACGTCCTCGCCGGTCGCGACCTTCTCGCCGGCGCCCAGACCGGGACCGGCAAGACCGCCGCGTTCGTCCTCCCGATCCTCCAGCGGCTGAATGCGTCCCGTGGCGCCGGCCCCGCGCCGTCGGCCGACCGCCGGAACGCGACCCGACCGCCGATCCGCGTCCTCGTCCTGACGCCCACGCGCGAGCTCGCCCTGCAGGTCGAGCAGAGCGTCCGCACGTACGGCGCCCATCGGCCCGTCCGCTCGACGACGATCTACGGTGGTGTCGGCTTCGACCCGCAGGTTCGCGCGCTCCGCGCCGGACCGGAGATCGTCGTCGCGACGCCCGGCCGCCTCCTCGACCACGTCTCGCAGCGAACGATCGACCTCGGCTCCGTCGAGGTGCTCGTCCTCGACGAGGCGGACCGGATGCTCGACATGGGGTTCATCCGCGACATCCGCAAGATCCTCGCCCTGCTCCCGGCACGGCGCCAGAACCTCCTGTTCTCGGCCACGTTCTCGGACGACATCCGGCGCCTCGCCGACGGCCTCCTCGATCATCTCGCCGAGGTCCAGATCGCACGCCGGAACACCGCCGCGGAGCTCGTCCGGCAGCTCGTCCTGCCGGTCGACCGCGAGCGCAAGCGCGACCTTCTGAGCCACCTCATCCGGTCCGGTCGGATCGATCAGGCGCTCGTCTTCACGCGGACGAAGCACGGGGCAAACCGGCTCGCCGGCCAGCTCGTGAAGGACGGCATTGCGGCCGCGGCGATTCACGGCAACAAGAGCCAGTCGCAGCGGGTGCGGGCGCTCGACGACTTCAAGGGCGGGCCGGTCGCGGTGCTCGTCGCCACCGACATCGCGGCACGCGGGCTCGATATCGACGCGCTGCCGCACGTCGTGAACTACGAGCTGCCGATGGTCCCCGAGGACTACATCCACCGAATCGGGCGGACCGGTCGCGCCGGCACCGGCGGCGATGCGATCTCGCTCGTCTGCGTCGACGAGGCTCCGCTCCTGCGGGCGATCGAGGGCGTCCTGGGTCGACAGGTTCCCACCGAGATCGTCCCCGGCTTCGAGCCGGATCCGCGGATCCGCCCGGAACCGGTTCGGCTCCGAAGCGGCGAAATGCGCCAGGGCATGGGACGCTCGAGCGGCCAGGGAAACCGGGGCGGCGCGAACGTCACCCGCCCGAGCGGCGGACGCCCGAACGGAGCGCGACCGGCCGGCCGACCGAATGGGCCCGCGAGCGGCGCACGGCCCGGCGGTCCGCGGCCGGGTGGCGCTCGCCCCGGAGAGCCGCGAGTCGCCGCGCCCGGGTTCGGCGCCGCGCGTCCCGCGCCGCGACCCGGCATCGGCAATCGACCGAGCGGTCCCGTGCCGTCGCAGCCGGGCGGCCATCGGCCGTTCGGCGATCGACGCGACCGCGGCGACCGCGGGTTTGCGCCCGGGCGGCGCCCCGCGTCCGGCGCCGGCGGCCGACCGACAGATGCTCGGCCGCGCCCGGCGGGTCCGCGGCCCGGCGGCCACGGACCAGGCCCCGGTCCGGCCGGCGGCAGTGCGCCGAGGTCGATGCCCGGCGAGCGGATCGCCCGGCAGGGCGGCCGCTGAGCGAAGCCCGAGGTCGCGGCGAATAACGCGACGCACGACCCGATCATTCGCCACCTGGCGGCCTGTTTCGGTCGGACGCGCTGGCATACTCCGCGGAGTCCGGCCGCGGGCCGGCA
>DASWSI010000207.1:0-4178 GCA_036402715.1 Candidatus Limnocylindrales bacterium | reverse complement strand
TGTCGGCGCAGTACGCTCGGATCGTGGCGACGGGCACCGCAGCGCGAACGATCAGGATCGGGGTCGTCGGCTGCGGCGACGTCGCCCGGCGGCGGTACGTTCCGGCGCTCGCGTCCCTCGGCGACGCGGCAGAGGTCGTCGGGTGTTTCGACCGGGATGCCGCCACCGCGGAGCGCCTCGTTGCCTTGGCTCGCGGCACCTGGCCGGCGACCAAAGCCTTCGGGTCGCTCGGGGCGCTCCTCGCCGCTCCCGGCCTCGATGCGATCGTGAACCTCACGCCGGCACCGGTCCACGGCGTCGTCAGTCAGACCTGCCTCGATGCGGGCGTCCACGTCTACTCGGAGAAGCCGATCGCGGCGAGCGTCGAGGAGGCGGACGCCCTGATCGCGACGGCGAGCCGGCGCGGGCTCACGCTCCTGTGCGCGCCGGGCGAGGCCGTCTCACGCCGCGGACGGTGGCTCAAGGAGATCGTCGACTCCGGGCGATTCGGCCCGTTGACGCTCGCCGTTGCCCATCACGCCGACTCCGGGCCGGCGACATGGCGCGAGTACACCGGGGATCCCACGGTGTTCTACGGCCCGGGCGTCGGTCCGGTGTTCGACCACGGGGTCTACCGCCTTCACCTGATGACGTCGCTCCTCGGCGCCGTCCGGCGCGTCCAGGCGATGGGCTCGATCAGCCGGCCGAACCGGATGGTCCGCGCCGGACCGCTCCTCGGAAACGCCGTCCCGGTGACGGCCCCGGACCACGTGCTTGTCAACCTGGAGTTCGCCAACGGAGCGCTCGGCCAGCTCCTTGCGAGCTTCGGCTCCGCCAACACGAAGGCGCCATGGCTCGAGCTGCACTTCAGCGATGCGACGCTCAGCTACGGCGGGCAGTCGAGCGATCCGGACGCGCCGGCGAGCATCTTCCTCGACGACGACAGCCCGCTCGGGCTCGAGGGCTGGATCGATGACCTCCGGCCGCCGCCGCCGGACGACGGGCTCGGCAGCGTCGAGGCGGGAATCGTCCATTTCGTCCGGTGCCTTCGCGGCGAGGAGACGCCCGTCCTGACGGCCGAGCATGCGCGTCACGTCCTCGACATCACGCTCAAGGCGTACGAGTCGATCGCGGACGGGCAGAGTCACGAGACAACGACGACGTTCTAGCCGCTGACCGCTCCCCTGCCGGTCGGGGACCGAACGAGCCGCCGCAGCCGGCATGAATCGCGCGCGGCCGGCCAGGGCGCATGATGGCGGGGACTCGGTCAACCGCCGCAGGAGGCGCTCCATGTCGCTGCTCGACGACTACCTTGCCCGGACGCCGCGGTCACGCGACCTGTTCGACCGTGCGACCGCATCGCTTCCCGGCGGGTCGACCCGGACGACGGTCTACACAGCGCCGTACCCGCCGTATGTCGAGCGCGGCGAGGGAATCCGGATCCACGACATCGACGGGAACGTGTACCGCGACTTCCTCGGCAACTACACGGCGCTGATCCTCGGGCACGCGCATCCGGCCGTCGTCGCGGCGGTGGAGGCGCAGGTCCGGCGAGGGTCCGCGTTCGCGGCCCCGACCGAGACGGAGATCGAGCTCGCCGAGGAGATCCGGTCGCGGCTGCCGTCCGTCGAGCGGCTCCGCTTCACGAACTCCGGCACCGAGGCGACGATGTTCGCGATCCGCGCGGCCCGGGCGTTCACCGGGCGCACGCTGATCGCCACGTTCGAGCGCGCGTATCACGGGACCCACGATGCCGTCGTGACCGGGACGCCGGGGGTGCCGGCCGCCGTCGGCGAGCTGACGGTCGAGCTGCCCTGGGGCGACGCCGACGGAGTCCAGCGCGTCCTTGCCGGCCGCGAGCCGGACGTCGCGGCGATCCTCATCGAGCCGGTCCAGGGCGCCGGCGGCGTCAGGGCCGCCGAGCCGGCGTTCCTCGCCTTCCTCCGCGACTTCGCGTCGAGCCACGGGATGTTGCTGATCTTCGACGAGATCATCTCGTTCCGCGTCGCGCGTGGCGGCGCGCAGGAGCGGCTCGGCGGGATTCGGCCGGACCTGACGACCCTCGGCAAGATCATCGGCGGCGGCTACGCACTCGCGGCGTTCGGTGGCCGTGCGGATGTCATGGAGCTGTTCGACGCACGGCGAACGGGCGCGCTCACCCACGGGGGGACGTACAACGGCAACCCCGTCGCGGCGGCCGCAGGCCTCGCCACCCTCCGCGAGCTCACGCCGGCCACCTTCCAGCGTCTCGATTCGCTCGGCGACCGGCTCCGAACGAGGTTGACCTCGATCATCGATGGCGACCGGCTCGACGCCCGGGTCGCCGGCATCGGCTCACTCTTCCAGGTCTTTTCGGGCACCGCCGTCGCCGCGACCGCGACGGGCGTCTCCGGAGTCCCGGGCCTGTTCGTCGGGCTGCTGCTCGAGGGCTTCTACCTCGCGCCACGCGGGATGGGCGGCATTCCGGCCATCGCGGCGGACGCGGACGTCGACGAGCTTGCGGACGCCATCGGCCGTGTCGTGATGCGCCTCGAGCCAGCGGCCGCGTCTCGCTGAGGCGCGGTCGCGCAAGCTCACGTCGAGGTCGTTCGGTACACTCGCCGCCCTTCCGCCCTATCGAGGTCGACGATGTACGAGCCGCGCCCAGAGGATCGCTTCACCTTCGGCTTGTGGACGGTGGGCAATGTCGGCATCGACCCGTTCGGCTATGCCGTTCGGCCCGTTCTGTCCCCGACGGCCCTCGTCGCACTCATCGCCGAGGCCGGGGCGTGGGGTGTCAGCTTCCACGACAACGACCTCATCCCGATCGACGCGACCGCCGCGGACCGCGATCGGATCGTCCGCGATTTCCGCTCCGCCATCGAGGCGGCCGGGCTCGTCGTACCGATGGCGACGACGGACCTGTTCCGCGAGCCCGTCTTCCGCGACGGCGCCTTCACGTCACACGACCCGCAGGTTCGGGCGTACGCGATTCAGAAGACGATGCGGGCGATCGATCTGGGCATCGAGTTCGGGGCGAAGACGTACGTCTTCTGGGGTGGCCGGGAGGGCGTCGAGACGGACGCGGGCAAGGACCCCGTCGAGGCGCTCAAGCGCTACCGCGAGGCGATCGACTTCCTGTCCGAGTACGTGCTCGACCAGGGCTACGACCTTCGGTTCGCGCTCGAGCCGAAGCCGAACGAGCCGCGCGGCGACATCTACCTCGCGACGGTGGGCCACGCGCTCGGGTTCATCGCCACGCTCGCCCACCCGGAGATGGTCGGGGTGAACCCCGAGGTTGCCCACGAGACGATGTCAGGGCTCAACTTCCTGCACGGCGTCGCGCAGGCCTGGGACGCCGGGAAGCTGTTCCACATCGATCTGAACGACCAGTACCCGGGCCGATTCGATCAGGACGCCCGCTTCGGATCCATCAACGTCAAGGGCGCCTTCTTCCTCGTCAAGCTTCTCGAGGAGGTCGGGTACGCGGGACCGAAGCACTTCGACGCGCGGGCCTACCGGACGGCGGATCTCGACGACATCAGGGCGTTCGCGCGTGGCTGCATCCGGACGTACCTGATCCACGCCGAGAAGGCGCGCCAGCTCGCCGCGGACGCGGAGATCCAGGCCGTGCTCGCGGAGATCGCGGGGACGAGCGATGGGGCTGACCCGGCGCCCGGCGTCGGGCAATACTCCCGAGCGGCCGCCGACGCGCTCACCGGAGCGACGTTCGATCGCCGCGCCCTGGCCGGCCGAGCCCAGCCGTACGAGCGTCTCGACCAGCTCGTCATGGAGCTCATCCTCGGCGTCCGGTGAGCGGTGGCCCACGCCCCGGCGGAAATCGCGAGCCACGGCACGGTGTGAGCTCGGAACGGTGAGCGTCGTCCTCGGGATCGACGCGTCGACGACCGCGACGAAGGCGATCCTCGTCGACGATGCAGGCGCCGTTCTCGCGGTCGGCGAGCGGCAGTACGGCTACGACATCCCGCGGCCGCTGTGGAGCGAGCAGGACCCGCAGCTGTGGTGGGCCGGCGCGCGCGGCAGCATCGCCGACGCCCTTGCGGCGGCCGGCCTCCGGGGTGACGATGTCGCGGCGATCGGGCTGACGGGACAGATGCACGGCCTCGTCCTGCTCGATGACGCGGACCGGATCCTTCGGCCGGCGATCCTGTGGAACGACCAGCGAACCGCCGCCGAATGCGACGAGATCAGGTCGATCG
>DASWSI010000206.1:0-4407 GCA_036402715.1 Candidatus Limnocylindrales bacterium | reverse complement strand
CGTCCGTCAGCCGGCGCGCCTCGCCGGTCTCGGCATCGACGATCCAGAGGTGCGCGACCTGGTCGTAGACAAATCCCTGGCCGTTGAAGAGGTAGCCGAGGCGGTCGACGAACCGGTAGTCCGACTCGGGCGGCGACCCCGGCGGCCGCTTGTCCGCCTTGCCGCGGCGGCGTTCGTCCTCCTCGCGAGTCGCGCCGTGCGACGCCGTGGCGACGACGAATCGGCGGCCATCCGGTGACCATTCGGCGCTGTCGACGCCCCGCGGCAGATCGGTCAGCCGGCGCGCCTCGCCGCCGTCGAGCGGGAGGAGGTGGACCTGGACGACGTCCTCGCGATCCTTCGCGTCCTTGGGTGCCTTCGGGTCGTCCTCGACGGCCGTTCGCCGATCCGAGAGGAACGCGAGGGTCCGGCCATCCGGCGAGAAGCGCGGTCCCGTGTCGTTCTTCGCGCCGAGCGTGACCTGCCGCGCCGGCCGCGAGCCGTCGGCCGGCACGAGCCAGATGGCGTGCCGATAGCCGTCCTGGCGCGGCGCGGAGCTCTTGACCACGAACGCGATCTGCGTTCCGTCCGGCGACAGCCGCGGGTCCGTCGGGATGCGGAGACGCGCGAGGTCGTCGGGACGAGGAGGACGCGGCATCGGCACTGCTCCGAATGGCGGGTCGCGGCGCGGCGATTCCGGGCGCGGGGTTCGCGGCGGCGAGCCACGGGACCACGGCGGCCGAGGCGACGCGGGGGAGTCTACCCGCTACCATCGGGCGGCGATGACCGACCAGCTCTCGCTGCGGCTCGAGACCGAACTCCCGAACCTGCCCGACACGCTCCGGCCGATGCTTCCGCGACTTCTCGGCGAGGCATTCGACTCGGAGGATCATCTCTTCGAGCCGTCATGGGGCGGGACGCGGGCGCTCGCGTACATCGGGCCGGCCGCGGCTGCGGGCGGCGGGGAGGTTCGGCTCGTCGGCGCGGACGGGCAGGACCTGGCGGCGCTGCCGGAGCTGGCCGGGCTGGCGGTTCGGGTCGATGCGCGGAGCGCGGTCCTCGACGGCGAGCTGGTCGTCGTCGACGCCCTCGGCCGAGCGGACGCCGCGGAGCTGGCGCGGCGGCTCGACGGCCGCGGAGGACGGGCCGTTGCGTTCCTCGCCTTCGATCTGCTCCACCTCGACGGGCGGTCACTGCTGTCACTGCCGTTGTTTCGGCGGCGCGACCTGCTTCGGCGGGTCCTCCGACCGGGCGACGAGGTCGTCGCAGTACCGGCGATCGCGGCCGAGGGCCGCGCGCTCTTCGACGCGGTGGCGGCCCAGGGAATCGCGGGGGTCATGGCGCGGCAGCGGTCGAGCCCATATCTGTCCGGCGTCCGAAGCCGGCTCTGGCGGTTCGTGCCGGCGGGGGGCGCTGGGGCGGCGGACGGGCCCGGCGCCGATTCAGCGGCCGAGCCGCCGGTCGGGCCCGCGAGCGCGCCGGTCCTGGCGTTGATCAGGCGGCTGCCGCTCCTCGACGAGGACGAGTAGGGCCGGCGGCCGCGGCGTGCTCAGCGGAGTGTCACACCCGGGCACGCATACCAGACGCCCTGCTCGACCTCGCCTCCCGGGAGCCGGACCCGCGTTCCCGTTCGGGCGACGACGACCCCGGTGCGATCCAGGATTTCGACCTCGCTGCCGCTCCGCCGGCCCGCGTAGCCGTACGGCCACCGGACAACAATGCTCGCGTCCGGCTCCGCTATCGCCACCCGGCCGCCGTCGTCAACGACGAGCGCGCCCTCGACCACATTCGCAGGACAGCCAATGCTGTCGGCCGCACTGGTGGGAAGCACGACCGCCCCCGGAGCGAGGCTCGCAGGAACCGGGCTGGGTTGCGGGAGCGGCGATGCGCACCCGGCCGCCACGAGGAAGAGGACGAGCTCCAGGGCCGATAGCCGCCGTCGCATCACCTCGACCCCTTCGCGCTACCGCCCGAAAATTGCCCCGCCGATGGCCCGCAGCCCTGGTCGCTGCCCGTACAGCAGCACGCCCGCCGCATAGACCCGAACCGCGACGACGAACGTCACGCCGATCGCGACGACGAGCAGGCCGAACGACAGCACGACCTCCCACGCCTCGACGCGGCCGACGGCGAGTCGCGTCAGCATTACGAACGGGCTCCAGAACGGGACGTAGGACGCGAAGCGGATGAACCCGGGCGTCCCGCCGGTGAGGGCGAGGACCGCCTGCACGTACCCCACGATCGCGAGGAGGCTGAGCGGCAGCGCGAGCATCTGGAGGTCCTCGGCCCGGCTGACCAGGGACCCGGCCGCCGCGTAGATCAGCGCGTAGAGGATGAAGCCGAGCACGAAGTAGGCGAGGAACGCGCTCAGCAGCCCGATCGACAGGCCCGCGAGCGATGGCGCCACGGACGGCCCGGGCCCGAGCAGTGCCGTCGCGAGCGGGTCCTCGATTGCCAGCGCGAGGAGTGCCGGCGCGAGGATCCCGACGGCCTGGGTCAGCCCCGCGGCCCCGATCCCGACGACCTTCCCGACGAGCAGCTGCCGCGCCGACGCCGCGCTGATCATCACCTCCATGACCCGGCTCGACTTCTCAGCAACGACGCCGGCCGCGACCCACATCCCGTAGATCACGAGCGTGATGAAGATCAGGACCACGAACACGATCCCGACGATCCGCCGGCTCGCGTACTCGGCGCCGCTCACGGGCAGGCCGCCGGCCGTCGGCCCGCCGGCGGCAATCACGCTCAGCCCGGGAAGGAGGAACGGCGGCCCGGCGGAGAGGTTCTGAGCGGAGGTCCAGTCGAGGATCGCGACCGCGAGCGTCCCGATCGACACGATCTGCGTTCGGTCCGCGGGCATGTTCTCGCCGGCGTGGAACGTGAAGTCGATCCGTCCGCCGGGGGCGCGGATCGCGACGAGGGCCGCGTCCAGCTCACCGTCCTCGACCATTGCGATGGCCGGTGCCGCGTCGGTCTCGCGGATGAAGTCGTAGCTCTTCGCTGCATTCGCTCCGGTCGCGTTCAGGACGCCGTCGAGGATCGAGATCGAGCGGTCGGCGAGCGCGCTGTCCGATGCGACGATGCCGATCCGCGTCACCGTGTGCCGATCCGCCATGCGGACGATGAGCGGCGCAAACGCGACGACGACGGCGAGCGTTGCGAGGAGGAGGGTCGAGAGGTGGAACAGGCGGCTTCCCACGCGCTCGCCGTATTCGCGCCGCGCGACGATCCCCGCGTTCGGCATGAGCGGATCGCGGCGCGTCATGCGGCGGGCTCGTCGGCTGCGACGGGGACGGACGAAGGCACCGAAGCCGCCGCGGCGGCGACCGAACCCGAACCTGCCGCCGGGCCCGCGGGCTGGGCATCGATGCCCGCCGCCGGGGCAAGCCGCAAGTCCTCGTCCGCCGGCCGGCCCACGTAGTCGATGAAGACCTGCTCGAGGGACGCGTCGGCGATCTCGTAATGCGTCACCCGAAGCCCGCGGGCGAGCGCGGCCGCGAGGACCTGGTCGGGCTCCACGCCGGCGTCGATCTCGACTTCGGAGCGGTCGATGCCCGCCCGGATGATCCGGGTGCCGGGCACCTCGGACAGCCACTCGAGCCGGTGATCGCCCTCGATCCCGAGCACGACCATCCGCCGGCCGGTCGATCGCTTGACGTCTCGTAGCGTCCCGCCGACGACGACCCGGCCGCGATCGACGATGGCGACCGATTCGCACATCGCCTCGGCCGTCTCCATCTGGTGGGTCGAGAAGATCAGCGTCTTGCCGCGGTCGCGAAGCTCGAGGAATGCCTCGCGGAGGAGCGCGACGTTGACCGGATCGAGCCCGGTGAAGGGCTCGTCCATCAGGAGGACGTCCGGATCGTGGAGAACGGCGGCAAGGAACTGGACCTTCTGCTGGTTGCCCTTCGACAGCTCCTCGGAGCGGCGGTTCGCGAACTCGGGGACCCGGAAGCGCGCGAGCCAGGACCGGGCCTCGCGCGCCGCGCGCTCGGGCGGCACCCCGTACAGCCCGGCGAAATACACGAGCTGGTCGATCACGGTCATCCGGGGATAGAGCCCACGCTCCTCGGGCAGGTAGCCGAAGGTCGCCCGGGGCAGATCCGGCGCCGCGACGCCGTTCCACGAGATCTGCCCGGCGTCCGGCCGAAGGACACCGAGGGCGATCCGCATCGTCGTCGTCTTGCCGGCGCCGTTCGCGCCGAGGAACCCGAAGACCTGCCCGCGCGGAACCTCGAAGCTCAGGCCGTTGAGGGCAACGAGCGAGCCGAAGCGCTTGGTCACGCCGTCGATCACGAGGGACATCCGGCCGAGGATAGCGGCGGCCCGAGGCGCGGAGGCTCATCCGAAAGTCCCGTGACGGCCGGGCCACGCAGCGGCGCGGTCGTACAATCGAACCGTGCTCAACGCCGCCGCCGCCGTCTCCCC
>DASWSI010000205.1:0-9342 GCA_036402715.1 Candidatus Limnocylindrales bacterium | reverse complement strand
CCGGCCACGCGGATCGCAGGGATTGGCTCGCGGATCGGCGCCCATTCGCGCGGTGCCCATCTGGTGGGCTGAGTAGATCGACCCGCGGTTCGGTGCGAAGTCGAATGCCCGGAGCCGCTCCTCGAACGCGTCGAACGCCCGCGATTCGCCGCCCGATGCGAACCCCTCGCGACCGAACGTCGCCGCCGGTGTTCCGAGCGCGACGATCTCGGAGGCGCCCGCCGCGCGCACGAGCCTCGCCATCGTCACCATCGCGTGCCGCAACGTCGACCGCCCGACGTCGTCGAGCTCGTAGTCGATGCGAGCCGTTCCATGCGGCGTCTCCGTCACGCGTCCCGTCCCGCCGTCGCGGGTGACCGCGAGGAGCGGGGCAAGGTACGCGGCGCGGCCCATGATCGACGCGTGCGCGTCCGCCCCCTCCCACGGCATCGCCAGCGCGACGAGGCCCGGGTGCGCCGGCGCGGACTCGACGACGTAGCCGTTCCGTCCGCGCTCCCCGCGTGCGAACGCATCGCAGCGCGCCGCCTGGGTCGTGCCGCGCCACATCTCGATCGGTTCGCGGAAGAGTCCGGCGACCACCGGCGCGGGATGAACGCGGAGATTCCGGCCCACCTCGCGATGCGCGATCCCTGATCGCCGCAGCACGCCGGGCGTTCCAAGCGCCCCGGCCGCGACGACGACCTGCGCCGCTTCGACGACGACGCGCCGCGACGATCCGCCACCGAACCATGTCGCCTCCACGCCGGTTGCACGCCCGGCCGAGATGACGACGCGGTCGACGCGCGCGTCCGCGACGACCCGTGCGCCGGCGGCGTGCGCTCGTTCGAGGTGCGACCGGATCCCGGATTGCTTCGTGCCGCGCGGACACCCGAACCCGCAGCTCCCGCAGTCGTCGCAGCCCGGGGAATTGCGCGCGACCCGACCCGCGGCGAGACCGAGCGCCTCGGCGCCGCGGAGGATGACGGCGTCCTTGGGTGGCACGGACGACGCGGGCGCAACGGACAGCTCCGATTCGATCGCCGCGAGGTCCGCCTCGAACGCCGCGTCCGCCACGCCGTCGATGCCGTGCTCCGTCGCCCATTCGCTTCGGACGTCCGCGGGCGTTCGGATGCACGTCATCCAGTTGATCAGCGTCCCACCGCCGAGGGCTGCGCCGGCGAGCATCGTGATCGAGCCGTCCCACGTCGTCGTCAGCCCGTGGCCCAGGTACAGGCGGTCGAACGCCTCGAGCTCACCTCGCGGCATCGTCGCCTCGTCGACGAATGGCCCGGCCTCGAGCACGATCACGGATCGACCGGCCATCGCGAGGTCGTGAGCGACGACGCCGCCACCGGCGCCGGACCCGATGACGACGACATCGGCGTCGAGGCGGAGCGGGGCATCGGTGGCGTCGGGCGCGCCGGCGCCGGCTCCGCGGGCGCCGGCGGCGAACGTCAACGGCCGGACTTGCGTTCGGATGTCCGCGACGGGCGGTCGGTCCGGGCGGTACCCGATCGACTTCCAGCGCGGGTTCGCACCGTCGTCGCCGGGGTCCGCGTAGGCAAGGAACGTGAGCAGCTTGCGGAGCGCCTGGTACGCGGACCGGCGGCGCCCGATCGGTGACGTCGCCCACCGAAGGAGATATTCCTCGCGGGCCGCCGGCGAGAGGTCACGAAACCGGACCGGACGCCGCGCGAGAACGACGTTCGCGGCCCGTGACTCCAGCAGCCGCAGCACCAGGCGGATCTGGCTGACCTGCGCAGGGTCGGCGGCGCGATCGAGCGCGCCCGCAGCGAGCGCTGCACGACGGACGGCGCCGCCACGAACGAATGTCTCGGCCACGGCGGCGAGCGTCGAGAGCTCGGCCGCGGACCACGTCGATGCCGCGGGCGACGCCGCGACGGGCTCCGGACGGCCCGCGGGCGCCCGCCCCTCTCCCGACGGTGTCCCGGGACGCGTCACGCCGGAGCGGCCGCCGGGTTCCGGAAGCCGTCCGCCGGCCAGGGCTCGCAGCGGAGCGGCCGGTCCTCGCGATAGCCGAGTGCGTAGTCGGCCTGGATCAGCGTGTGCAGCTGGCTCGTGCCCTCGTAGATGACGGCGGCCTTCGAGTTGCGCAGGTGCCGCTCGACCGGGAACTCATTGGAGTAGCCGTTCGCGCCGTGGATCTGGATCGCGTCGAGCGCGCTCTGGACGGCGTGGTCCGTCGCGTGCCACTTCGCGAGCGACGTCTCGCGGGTGTTCCGGAGACCCTGGTTCTTCAGCCACGCCGCGCGCCACACGAGCAGGCGGCCCGCCTCGATCCCGGCCGCCATCTTCGCGATCATCTGCTTGACCAGCTGGTGCCGCCCGATCTCCTCGCCGAACGTCTGCCGCTCGTGGGCGTACTTCACGGACGCGTCGAGGCAGGCCGCCGCAAGCCCCACGGCGCCCGCGGCCACCGTGAAGCGCCCCTGGTCGATCGCGCTCATCGCGACGAGGAATCCCTCGCCCTCGCCACCGATGCGGTTGTCCTCCGGCACGACGACGTCGTCGAGGTTGATGAAACCCGTGTTCCCGGCGCGGATTCCGAGCTTCCCGTGGAGCGTCCCCGTCGACAGTCCCTTCATCCCGCGTTCGAGCACGAACGCCGTCACGCCCTTGTGCTTCCTCGAGCGGTCCACGGAGGCGAAGACAAGGAAGTGGTCCGCGATGTCGGCGAGGCTGATCCACATCTTCTGGCCGTTCAGCCGATACCCGGAACCGTCGCGGCGCGCCGTGGTCGCGAGGTTTCCCGCGTCGGTTCCAACGCCCGGTTCGGTCAGGCCGAATGTCCCGAGCTTGTCACCCTTCGCCTGGGGCACGAGCCAGCGCCGCCGCTGCTCCTCTGTCCCCCACTGGAGGAGCGCCAGCGAGTTGAGTCCGACGTGAACGCTCTGTACGACGCGGAACGCGGTATCGGCACGCTCGAGCTCCTCGCAGAGCAGCGCGAAGCTGACGTAATCCGTTCCGCCGCCGCCATATGCCTCGGGCAGCGGCGCACCCAGGAACCCCGCGTCCGCCATCCGACCGAACAGCTCTCTCGGAAACCCGCCGTTCTCGTCCCACTCGCGGATGTGCGGCAGGATCTCGGCCTCCGCGAAGGCGCGGGCACTCTGCTGGACCAGGCGGTTTTCGTCGGTGAGCGCGAAGTCGACCACGCGTGCCCTCGGGGATGGTCCGGACGGGCGGCCATTCTACGGCGGTGACCCTCCCCGGCGGCCGGTTGTCGCGCCGTCGCTGCCTATACTCGGGCGATGGACGAGACGCTCGAGGCGATCCCCGACTATGCCGCCCAGGCGACGAACCTCACGCCTGTCCTCGGCCGCTATTTCGAGCGCAGCTGGAGCCACGGCGTGGGGCACCGGCTGTTCGACACAGCGGGTCGTGGTTATCTCGACTTCGCGAACGGCATCGCCGTGACCGTGCTCGGCCACGCGCACCCGCGCGTCAGTGCCGCCATCCACGCCCAGGTCGACCGGCTGATCGGCCCGACGGGCGCCATCGGATATGCGGAACCAGTCGTCCGGCTCGCGTCGATGGTCGCGGACACCCTGCCGGATCCGATCGACACCGTGATGTTCCTCAATTCCGGCTCCGAAGCGATCGAGGGCGCGCTCAAGCTCGCTCGGCGGACGACCGGCCGCCCGGCGCTCATCGCGTTCGAAGGAGGCTTCCACGGCCGAACGTTCGGCGCCGCCTCGGTCACGACTTCCAGCCTGAACTACCGGGTCGGCTACGAGCCGCTGCTGCCCTCGGTCTACTTCACGCCATTCCCGGCGGCGTACCGGGACTTCGGCGGCGACGAGGCCGAAGCGACGCGGGCGTGCATGGCGGCCCTCGTCCACCTCACCGCGACGACGGTTCCGGCTTCCGCCGTGGCCGGCATCCTCATCGAGCCGGTCCAGGGTGAGGGCGGCTACTTCCCCGCGCCGCCGGAGTTCCTTCGGCAGCTCCAGGCGTTCTGCGACGAGCACCGGATCCTGCTCCTCGCCGACGAGGTCCAGACCGGCTACGCGCGGACCGGGCGGATGTGGGCATTCGAGGAGTCCGGCATCGTCCCGGACGTCGTCTGCATCGCCAAGGCGGTGGCCAACGGCCTGCCGCTCTCCGCGATCGCGACGAGTCGCGCGCTCCAGGAGCGCTGGGGCAAGGGCGCCCACGGCTCGACGTACGGCGGTAATCCCGTCGCGTGCGCCGCCGGGATCGCCGTGCTCGAGACCATTCACGACGAGCGGCTCGTCGAGAACGCCGCGACTCGCGGGGCGGAGCTGACGGCGGGCCTTCGGTCCCTGATGGCGGAGGACGACCGAATCGGGGACGTCCGCGGGCCCGGACTGATGATCGGGGTCGAGTTCGTCTCGGACCGGGCGTCGCGTGCGCCCGACGGCGCAACCGCGACCGCCGTCCAGACCCGCGCCGCCGAGCTGGGGCTGCTGGTCCTCACGTGCGGAGCCGCGCACCACGTCGTCCGCTGGATCGCGCCGCTGAACGTCACTGCGGCGGAGATCGCCGAGGGGCTCGAGATCTTCGGCGAGGCGCTCCGGACGACCTAGGTCGCGGCCGCCGAGCCGCCGGGGGTCTGGCCACAGTGCCCGCCGCGCCCCGGGCAGCAAAAGAGCGTCCGTCGGGTGACGGACGCTCAGAGGCCCAGTGTTTCAGAAAGGCCGGCCGGCGTACCCCCGAAGGAGTGCGGCCGGCGCGATCACCGGTTCTGGCTCAGGAACTTCATCACGTCCTCGAGCCGGAAACGACGGTCTCCACGCTTGCAGACGCGATAGAAGGGCAGCTCTCCGCGGTCGCCGAGCCGCTTCACGGTGTTCACGTGAAGGTGAAGCATCTCCGCGACCTCGGTCGCGGTGAGCATCGGGCCCAGTTCGTTGACGGCCATCGAAGCCATGTGTGTGGTTGCCTCGCTGTGCGCACCTTCCGGCCGCTCCGCGCCCCTTGGGTGCTCAGGGGTGGAGTCAGTGCTGCTGCGAGGGAGCGTAGGGGGGGCCCGGATGGTCAGCCAAGCCGTACTTTGGGTCAGCAGGCAGTACCACTTCGGGGCGGTTCGCCCGGCTTGCGACCAGCCGTCGCCCGTCCGATCCGCACCCTTCCCGCGCTAACGGCACCGAGTCGGACGATACCGTCCGGAGTCATCGTGGCAATTCACCTTGTCGTACCAGCGCCGGCTCCCCCCTTGCCGTTGCGCGGATAATCGCTTCCCCGACGACCCGCCCGTCGCCGTCCGCCCTGGGAGGACACACCTTGCGATTGCTCCTGCGTGCCGGTCTCGTCGCCGCTGCCGTCGTCGCCGTGACCGTCGCGCGCGGGCCGGCGCCTGCCGGCGCCGCCGGCGGCATTCCGGCCCACGTCTTCGCCCCGTACTTCGAGTCGTGGACGACGGACGGGATCACCGCGATCGCGCAGGCGTCAGGCGCGAAGTACCTGACGCTGGCCTTCCTCGAGACGACGAGCAAGACCTCGTGCACGCTCACGTGGGACGGCGACAGCGCCCAGCCCGTCTCGGGCGGGAAGTACCTCTCGGACATCGCATCACTCCGGGGGCTCGGTGGCGATGTCATTCCGTCATTCGGTGGCTGGAGTGCCGATCAGGGCGGCACGGAGATCGGCGATTCGTGCAAGGACGTGAACACGATCGCCGCGGCCTACGAGTCGCTCGTCACGACGTACGGCGTCACCCGCCTCGACTTCGACATCGAGGGCCGATCGCTCACGAAGACGGACGGGATCGACCGTCGCAACAAGGCGATCAAGGTGCTTCAGGACTGGGCAGGCGTCACGGGCCGGAAGGTGGAGATCCAGTACACCCTGCCGACGAGCCGGACCGGGCTCGAGTCGACCGGGGTCGCGATCCTGCAGAACGCGGCGCTCAACGGCGTCCGCGTCGACCTCGTCAACCCGATGGTCTTCGACTACTACGACCGCGCGACGACGGCGATGGGCACATCGGCGATCAGTGCGCTCGAAGGCCTCCATTCGCAGCTCCACTCCGTGTACCCCGCCAAGACGGACACGCAGCTCTGGGCGATGGAAGCGGCAACGATCATGAACGGCCTCGACGACTACCCGCGCAAGACGGAGCTGACAACGGTCGCCGACGCGCAGCAGCTCGTCGCGTACGCCCAGTCGAAGGGCATGACCGCACTGTCGATGTGGGCGATCGAGCGAGACAACGGTGGGTGCCCAGGTTCGACGGGTTCGAACAACTGCTCAGGCATCGCCCAGGGCACGTGGGACTTCAGCCACGCGATGGCGCCCTTCAGCGCGCCGTAACCTGGCGGACGCGGGCCGGCGGCGGGCGTCCCCTACTGTGCCCGGGCGGCCGTCGACCCGGCCGCTGCCCGGTCCTTGACGATCCGCGCGGCGGCGAGCTTGCCCGGGGCGCCGATCACGCACCCGCCCGGATGCGTCCCGGAGCCGCACTGGTAGTAGCCGTCGATCGGCGTCCGGTACTGTGACCAGCCGGGCGCGGGACGGAAGAAGTACATCTGCGGCGCGAGGAACTCGCCGGCGAAGATGTTGCCCTCGCTCAGCCCGACGGTCCGCTCGATGTCGAGCGGCGTCCGGACCTCGCGCTGGAGGACGAGGTCGCCGAAGCCCGGGAAGAACGACTCGAGGGTCGCCTGGACCGCGTCGCCGAGGTTCTCGCGCTCCGTGTCCCAGTCGCTGTCGCGGAGCTTGTAGGGCGCGTACTGGACGAACGAGCTCATGACCGCCTTGCCCGGGGGCGCCATGTCCGGATCGACCGTCGACTGGACGGCGCAGTCGAGGTACGGCCGCTTCGAGAAGGAGCCGTACTTCGCGTCGTCGAAGGCGCGCTCGAGGTATTCCATCGATGGCCCGATGTTCGTGAAGCCGCGGTACTGGTCCGTCCGATCACCGAGCGCCGGGTAGCGCGGCAGCCCGTCGAGCGCGAAGTTGACCTTCGCGGACGTGCCCTGGAAGCGGAACCGATGGATCGCCTCGACGAGGTCCGTCGGCAGCTCGCGCGGATCGACGAGCTCGAGGAACGTCCGGCGCGGGTCGAGTGCGGAGACGACGATCGGGGCGGTGTACTCGCTGCCGTCGGCCAGGGCGACGCCCGTCGCTCGCCCATTCGACGTGATCACACGCTCCACCGGCGACTCGAGCCGGATCTCGACACCGAACGAGCGCGCCGCGCGGGCCAGGACCTGGGTGAACCCGCCGTTGCCGCCCTTGTGGAACGCCCATGCCCCGAACTCGCCGTCGTGCTCCCCCATCAGGTGGTAGAGCAGCACGAGCCCCGAGCCCTGCGAGTACGGCCCCACCTTCGTCCCGATGATGCTCGACGAGGCGAGGTAGCCCTTGATGATGTCCGACTCGAAGTAGTCGTCGAGGAAGTCCGCCGCGGAGCCCGTCAGCAGCCGGACCGCGTCGTGGAGGACCTTCTTGTCGAGCTTCCGGAACCGCTGCCCGAGCATCGCCAGCGCGACGAGCTCCTCCGGGTCGTTGCTGAAGATGTCCGGCGGCGCAGCGTCGAACAGGGGCTTGATCGCCTGGCAGACCTTCAGGACATCGTGGTTGAACGCCTCGTAGGCGTCGGCGTCGTGCGCGCTGTGCCGCGCGATCTCCTTGAGGTTCTCGCCGTGATCCTGGCCGAGGAGCAGGTAGTCGCCGTCCTCCTTCGGGCAGAACGTCGTCGGCATGAGGATCGGCATGAAGCCGTGCTTCGTCAGCTCGAGCTCGTGGATGATGTCCGGCCGAAGCAGGCTGAGCGCGTACGAGAACGTCGTGAACCAGAAGCCGGGCCGCAGCTCCTCCGTGATCGCCGCGCCCCCGACGAGGTTGCGGCGCTCGAGGACGAGCGTTCGGAGGCCGGACTTCGCGAGGTAGGCCGCGTTCGTCAGCCCGTTGTGACCGCCACCGATGACGATCGCATCCCAGGCTCGGTCACCGCTCCCGTGGCCGTTTCGGCTCGTCGCGGCCGCCTTCGGGGCGGCCGACTTCGGTCGTGTCTTCGTCTGCGCGTTCGGCATGTCAGGCGGTCCTTCGGGCGGGGTTGAAGAGCGGCAGCCGGGCAACCTCGGCGTTGAAGTACTCGTAGCGGTGGCTGACCGCGAGCTCGAGCTTCACCCGCGAGCCGGGCGTCGCGAGCCGGAGCGGCACACGCGCGAGGGCAATGTGGCGCTGGAGCATCGGCGAGTACATCTGGCTCGACGCGTAGCCGAGCTGGGCGAGGTCGTCGTCGTAGATGTAGTACTCGTCCTGGACCGGCATGTGGTCCTTCGGCGGGATGAGGCCGGCGCCGCTGTAGATCCGGTCGTAGTCGCGCCAATCGACGACGAGCCCGCTGAGCTTCCAGCGCGAGCTCTTCGTCGCGAGCTCGCGGCGGATCGCGTCGCGGCCAACGAAGGCGCGGTCGTCCGTGTCGACGCCACGGAGCATCCAGCCGAGGCCGAGCTCCGTCGGCGTCGAGCGGTCCGCGTCCGTCCAGGCGAAGCGGCTCGACTTGAAGTCCGTGTCGAGGAGGATGAGCCCGGCCTCGATCCGGGCCATGTAGAGCGCGGTCAGCCCGAACGGGATGACGGCGAGGTTCCGCCCTGCCTGCCAGATCGCGTCCCAGAGCGCGATCGCGTCCGCGGCGCGAACCCAGACCTCGTAGCCCAGGTCGCCGGTGTAGCCGGTCCGCGAGATCGTCACGGGAATGAGGCCGATCTTCGTCGCGACGATCCCGAAGTACGGCAGCTTCTCGATGTCGGGGCTCAGGCAGCCGAGCAGCGCCTTCGAGCGCGGGCCCTGGACGGCGAGCACGGCCCATTGGTCGGAGACGTCCTCGACGGCGACGTCGAAGCCCGCCGCGAGCGACTGGAACCAGGCCAGATTCGGTTCGGCGGCCGTGAGGACGAAGTCGTCCTTCGCGTGGCGGAGGATGACGCCGTCCTCGATGACGAAGCCGCGGTCGTCGCACCAGATCGTGTACTGCGCCTCGCCGGGCTGGCAGGTCGTGATGTCGCGCGCGAGGGCGCCGGCGAGGAAGCGCTCGGCGTCAGGCCCGTGGATCCGGTACTTGTAGAGGGGCGAGGTATCGAAGAGGCCGGCGGCGTTCCGGACCGCGAAGTATTCGAACTTCTCCGACATCTGGTAGCGGGTGGCGACGAGATGGTTCGACCAGTGCTCCCACAGGCCGGTCTCGTTGAGAGCGCTCAGGCGCTCGTGGAAGGGCGTCGTCCGGTACATGTCCGGATCGTATCGAGGCCGGGGGGCGCTGCGTCAGGCCGGACCGCGGTATGGCGTCCCCGGCAGGATTCGAACCTGCGACCTTCCGCTTAGAAGGCGGTTGCTCTGGTCCACTGAGCTACGGGGACAGCGCGGTCCCCA
>DASWSI010000204.1:0-2212 GCA_036402715.1 Candidatus Limnocylindrales bacterium | reverse complement strand
CCCGGCATCAACGCGGTTCGTCCCGGGATTGCCGGCGACGTACCTGATTGCAATGGGGCCGCGCTCGACGAGCTTTTCCCAGGCGGTGACGCCGATCGAGCTGCGGCCCTCGAGCGTCGATCCATCCGCCGTCGTGAAGCGATAGGTCACGCGGTACTCGGTGCTGGAGTTCGAGTTGGAGCTCGATCGCGCGGTAACGATGTCCTTCGTCAGGACGATCCCCGTGGTGGCGACCCCGGATCGCGCGTAGTCCGCCTCTTGCGCGCCGAGGGCGATCGCCGCGATCAGCATCACGACGCCGACGAGCAGCCAGATCGCACCGAACAACGGCCAGAACGCTCCCCGCCCGAGCGTGAACATCGATTGCCGCGCAGTCATCGCCGGTCCTCAATCGCGCGGCGGCCGAGCCTCGCGCATCGCGCGCGGCGGCGCCGTGACGGCGGCCATGCTGGTCGCGTGGCTAGCGCGTGTCAACGGTTCGACGGTCGCGGCAGGAGCACGAGCGCCGGAGGAACGGGTTGGGGGGAGTGGCTCCGGCGGTAGGACTCGAACCTACGACCAAGCGGTTAACAGCCGCCCGCTCTACCACTGAGCTACGCCGGAACGAGGGACCGCCGTGGCGGTCGGGCGGCCGGAGGGGCCGCGGCGGGCAGGATAGCAGAGGGCCCGATCCGGTCGCTTCGGGCAGGCTTGCGACTCGGAGCGCCGCGACTCCGAGCGGCCGCGGACTCGGCGGGCCGCGGACTCGGCGGGCCGCGGAACGCCCGACGCCGGCGTGCGGCCGTGCCGGGACCCGCCGCGCGGGCGGGCTCCGCTACCCCGTCGTCTCGATCGGGCTGTCCGGCCGGTTCCCCCACTCCTCCCACGACCCGGCGTAGCTCTTGACGCCCTCGAGCCCGGCGAGCTCGTGGAGCACGAACCACGCCAGCGCTGCCCGGACGCCGCCCTGGCAGTACGTCGCCCGGATCTCGGATGGCTCGACGCCGCCCGCCCGAACGATCGCGAGGACCTGATCGACGGGCCGGATCATCCCCTCGTCCGTCAGGAAGTCGATGAACAGGCGCTGGCGCGCGCCGGGAATATGACCGCCGCGGCGGGCTCGGACGTCCGTTCCCACGTACTCCCCGACGGTTCGAACGTCGAGCAATCGCGTCGGCCCGCCCGGTTTCGCCGCCTCGCGACTCCAGGCTCGGACCTCGTCGTACGAGGCCATGAGGGAATCGTCGCGATCGCCGAGCCGCGCCGGCTCGCGGAGGCCGTCGGCGAGGTCCGCTTCGGGGACGTCCTTCGTCGTCGGCTTGCCGGCCCGCGTCCACGCCTCGATGCCGCCGTCCATGACGTGCAGGCGGTCATTGGGAAAGCCGTACAGCCGCAGCAGCCAGTAGCCCCGAATCGCGTGCCGGTTCAGCCCGACGTCGTCGTAGAGCACGATCCGGTCGCCCGCTCCGACACGCCATCGCCGAAGGACCTGTTCCGCCTGCTCGCGCGTCGGGACGAGCCACTCGCGCTCGGCGTCGCCGGTCTCGGGCGCCGTGCCGCGAAGCGCGAGCTCGCGATGGAGGTCGCTGTACGTCGCCCCCGACAGATGCCGCTTGTTGTAGACCCGGCGCTCCGGCGAGACGTGAACGATTCGGACGTCCGGCTCACCGAGATGCTCCGCCACCCAGTCGACCGAAACGAGGGGGCCGGGCGAATCCGCGGCTTTCGTCGGTTTCCGAAGTTTCGGCGCCCGGCCAGGTTTCGTCGGCATCGGCGGATCGTACCGGCCGGCAACGGCGAGTGCAGCCTGGACATACGAAGGCCCGGACGGCGAATGCCGCCCGGGCCGCTCGGTGCGTTCGACCGGTAGAGACCTACTCGAGGTAGTCCTTGAGCTTCCGCGACCGGGACGGATGACGCAGCTTGCGCAACGCCTTGGCCTCGATCTGGCGGATCCGCTCGCGGGTGACGTTGAACTCCTTGCCGACTTCCTCGAGCGTTCGCGCGCGGCCGTCCTCGAGTCCGAAGCGGAGCTGGAGCACGCGCCGCTCGCGACCGGTCAGCGAGTCGAGCACCGCCTCGACCTGCTCCTTGAGGAGCTGGTGCGACGCCGCCTCGGCGGGAGCGAGGGCTCCACGATCCTCGATGAAGTCACCGAGGTGCGAATCCTCTTCCTCGCCGATCGGGGTCTCGAGCGAGACCGGCTCCTGCGAGACCTTGATGATCTCGCGGA
>DASWSI010000203.1:0-11227 GCA_036402715.1 Candidatus Limnocylindrales bacterium | reverse complement strand
CGCCGTGACGTTCCCGGTTGGCGCTCGAAGCGGCACGGTCGTGGTCGAGGTCGACTTCGCGGACGGTATCGGGAGCGCGGCGTACTTCTGGCGTCTCGTGCCCGGCTGAGTCGCGCGCCGCGAGCGGGGGTGGCACACTTCGGGACGTCCCGATGGCCATCCCCCGCTTCGCCGCGCATCGCGCCCGCTCGCATCGCTTCGCCGTCACGGGGCTCGCGTGTCTCATCGTGCTCGGTGTTGCGGGCTGTGGGGACGACAAGGGAAGCGCCGGTGCAAGCGCCGGTGCGGAGGCAGCCGCGACGAGCGGTCTCGTGATCCTCGCGGGCGAGGTCGGGGCCGCGACGCTCACCGCCTATGACGCGGCGGGGTCGCCGAGGCCGCTCGCGATGCCAGGCACCCAGACGGCATGGATCTCGGCGGGACGGCGCGGGACGCTGCTGTCAACGGCGAGTGACGGAACGCTCCGTGTCAGCAACACCGTGAGAACCGACCGGCAGCCCACGTGGACCCGCGTCGCCGGGCCGGACGAGAAGCCGCCGGCGGATGCGCCGCTCTACTTCGCGGAGTGGGCGCCGTCGGGAGACCGCTTCGCGGCGCTCGCGACGTCGTTCGGCGACCCGACCCCGCACGCGTCGCTGTTCCTCGTCAATCCCATCGTCGCGACGTCATTGATCATCCCGATCGCAGCGGTGCCGCTGCCGGCGCCACCGTCATGGGTGGACGACGACCGCGTCGCCGTCGTGACGACACTCGGAGTCACCGTCGTCGACACGCGCACCGGCGACGCGGCGGCCGTGCTCACCGGACCGCTTTCGGACGCCGCGCTCGTGGACGTCGCCGCGGACGGGTCACGCGTCGCGTTGGTGCATCACGACGGCCGCGCGATCGAGATCCGGGGGCGAGACGAGTGGCTCTCATGCTCGGGCCAGCCCGAGGCGACGATCAGCGCGGAGGGCACGATCGGAGCGGTGACGCTCGATCGCCGCGCGGAGCGGCTTGCGGTCGCGTGGGATGGCGGGACCGGTGGCCCGGGGACGGTGGTCGTCTTCACCCGGGCGACGGGATGGCGGGAAGCCGCCCGCATCCGCCTCGAGGGCAACGGCTCTCGCGCTGCGGTCGCCTGGTTGCCGTAGCCCGAGGAGCGACGTGCGAGCCCGGACCGGCGCAGACGGTCCGACGAGCGGCCGCCGAGCGACCGACGGTCAGGCGGTCTCGACGGCAGGCGCGGCGAAGATCGAGACCTGCGCCTCTTCGGGCAGCATCGCGCCCATGATCTTCTGAAGGGTGAGGAGGTGGACGCAGGAATCCCAGCTCTGGAAGTAGTGGCAGGTGCAGTGCCACGTACCGGCGTCGAGGCTGACGTGATGCGTGTCGTTGTCGCCGCGGAACGTCAGTGAGAGGCGGTCGATCGTGATCCGATCGAGCTCGCGCGCGTAGCGATTCGCCTTCTCGACCTTGCCGATGAGTGAGCTGTGCATCGCGGTCCAACCTCCGTCGCCCACAAGGAGCGCTGGCTTGTCGCCCGCCGTCCGGTCTGCACCTCGACCGGTGATGACGGTCGCGGCGAAAGCGTACACCCCGATCCGGCCCGGGTCACCCTGCAAATCGCGCTCGTGCTGCCGTTTCGCGACGCGATGTTCGGCGGCGCGAGACGGGTCGCGGCGTTGCCGGGCCGCACGCCACGGAGCGACGGAGCGCGGGACGCGGAGCGGCGCCATGCCCGAACGACGAGCTCCGCCGGCGCGGCCCCTGCGAACGAGCCCGTCAGGACTTCGGGACGAGGAACGCCCGGCGCATCTGCGCGTCGAGCGCGTTTGCGCCGCCCTCGAACGCGATCGTCCAGATTCCCGTCCCGAGCAGCTTCCGGCGCTTGACGAGATCCCACTTCGCGGCCATCGACCGCGCGTCGTCGAAGTACATCTGGTACCACTGGCCGCCCTCACGGAACGCGACCCAGTGCGCCTGCTCGACCTTGTCGAAGCCGCCGCCGCCCAGCCGCGCGGCCGCCGCGACCGCATTGACATACGTGACGTCATGGCCACCACCGACCGTGCGCGCATGGATCGCTGCGGACTTCGTCGGCCAGGTGTGCCCGTAGTACGGGAGCCCGACGATGAGCTGCTGCGGCTTCGCGTCGCGGAGCAGGCTCGTGATCGTGTCATTGACGTCGTACCGCGGGCCACCGAGCGGCGACGTCGAGCCCGCCACCTTCGACCATGTCCCAGCGTAGTGATAGCCCATCAGGTACACGGCGTCCGCACCACCCGGCTTGAGCGAACCGGCGACGTCGTACGACTCGTGATGACCGGTCACATCGAACGTCAATTGGTAGCCGGGCGCGATCCGGTCGAGATCGGCGCGGACGAGCCGGACGAAGCTCGTGAAGTTCGCCTTTTGTCCCACGGGAATCGGCTCGAAGTCGATGTTGATGCCGTCGACGTGCCGCCGGGCGACCTCCGCGGCGACCTCCTCGGCGAGCGAGACGCGCTTGGCGGCGCTCGACAGGATCGCCCGCGACACCTTCGTCTGACCCGGCGACCACGCGAACCGCGCCAGCGAGATGACGACCTTCGTCCCCTTCGCGTGCGCCATCTCGATGAGGCGGTCGACGCGCGCCGAGTTCCAGATCGTCCAGCGGCCGTCGTGCCGCATGTGGCCATCGCTGCCCGCCTCGAGGCTGAAGAACGCGACCGTCGAGACGACGTCGAAGTCCATCGTGTTCAGGGCGTAGTTGATCTGCGAGGTCGTGACGAAGGCCATCACCTCGTGGCTCATGCCCTTGGCGCGAAAGCCGAACTTCGCGGCCTCGTTGCCCGTGGCGGGTTGCGGCGATCCCCCGGGGTCCGTGGTGGGCGGCGACCCCGACGGTCCAGGAGACCCGGCGGGGGGCGCCGACGGAGCGATGACGCCGGAGCCGGGCGCTGCCGCGGACGAGGACGGATCGCCGGAGATGGACGCAGCCGGGGTCGGCGCAACGACTCCGCCGCCGGACGCGCCGACCGCCGATGACGGGAGGGCGACAGATGCGCTCGCGGGAGCGTCCGAAGACGTCGCGGCGTTGCAGCCGGCGAGGAGGAAGGCGACCGCCGCGAGCGCAGCACCGAGGCGAGCTCCGCGAGGACGCGCGCGGCGACGAGCACGGTCGTGGCTGGCTGGGTATCTCATGAGATCCGATGCCTGTTCGGTGGGCCCCCGTCAGACGCTACGGAGCCGCGGTTCCCTGCCGCCCGTAATCGTCCTCGAGGCGGACGACGTCGTCGAGCTCCGGAGTCGACACTTCGACGATCTCACAGCGCTCGATCGCCTCATACCGGTGAATCCGGCCTGTCGCGACGCGGCGATGGTCCCCCGGTCCGAGCTCGACGTCGCGCACGACGCCCGAGTCATCCTCGAGAAACAGTCGCAGCCGGCCGCTCATCACGATGATCGACTCGTCCTTGTAGACGTGGCGCTGGAGCGACAAACGCTTGCCCGCCTCGATGACAAGAATCTTTCCGCAGTACCTGTCCGTGAGCGCCCAGATCAGCTCGTGGCCCCACGGCTTGTCGACCCGCCCCGGGCCGGCGGGCGAGACCTCGTCGTCGCGCGCAGCGTCGGAGCCGGATGCCGCGGTCACGCGCCCCGGACCAGCCGCTCGCCGGCGACGAGCATCGCCTCGCGGATCGATTCGGATGTCGCCTCGGTGTAGACCCGGACGAGGGGCTCCGTGCCGGAGGTTCTGACGAGGAGCCACGACCCGTCGGCGACGAAGAACTTGAAGCCGTCGTTCGTCGCCAGCGGGACGGACTGCGTGACGGGCTGACCGGCCAGCGCTTCGGGGCCCTTCTCGCGGAGCTCGACGAGCAGCCGCCGCTTCACCTCGGGGTACAGGGCCCGCTCGACGTGGACGTCGATCCGGCGGTACCACGACGGTCCGGCGATCTCGTGGAAATGCTCGATCGCCTTCGAGACGGGCCAGCGACCGGCGGCCTTCTCGCGGAGGAACAGGTCGAGCAGCATGAGGTCCGCATAGATCCCGTCGCGCTCCGGGAGGTGCATCCCGAACCCGAATCCGCCGGATTCCTCGGCGCCCATCATTGCCCCGGTCTCGATCATCTTCGGGCCGATGTACTTGAACCCGACCGACGTCTCGAACACGGGAATGCCGTAGTGCTTGCCGAGCCGGCCCGCCATCGACGTGTTGTTGACGCTGACGACCACCGCGTCACGGAGCTCGCGATGCTCCGCGAGGTAGTACATCAGGAGCCCCGTGACCTGGAGCTGATGGATGAACGTCCCCCGCTCGTCCGCCGCGCCCGCCCGATCGGCGTCGCCGTCGAGCATGAGCCCCAGGTCGTAGCCGCCACCGGCGAGCATCCCGAGCGCCTCGTCGACGTTGGGACGGATCGGCTCCGGGTTGACGCCGCCGAAGAACGGGTTCCGCTCCTGGTGGATCTCGTTGACGCGGATCCGGCCACCAGCGAGGAGCCGGGTGATCCAGCCCGCGCCGGCGCCCCACATCGGCTCGACGAGAATCGAGACGTTCGCCGCCTTGAGCGCGTCGATGTCGATCGTCCGCCGGGTGTACCGCTCGTAGCCGGGAAACGGGTCGAAACGCTCGACGAGGCCGGCGGCTTCGGCGTCGGCGAACGGGCGCCGCTCGATCGCCACGCCGCCGTTCCGCGCGATCTGGGCCTCGAGCACGGCGAGGATCTCCGGGCCTGCGGCGGACCCCGACGGCGACTTGACCTTGAAGCCGTTGTCCGTCCATGGGTTGTGGCTGGCCGTGATGACGATGCCCGCGGCGGCTCCGCGCTCGACGACCTCGTACGAGCTCATCTGGGTCGGGACGGGGTGCGCCGCGAACGCCACGGGGATGTCGTGGGCGAGGATGACCTCGGCGGCCGCCGCCGCGAAGTACTCCGACGAGAAGCGCCGGTCATAGGCGATGACGACGCCTTTCGCCTGCTCGCCGCGCTCGACGACGTACCGTGCGACGCCGTCCGCGCAGCGCCGGACGTTCTCGAACGTGTACTCGTCAGCGACCCGCGCCCGCCAGCCGTCCGTGCCGAAGACGATGGTCGTCGGCGTCGGGGCCTCGGCGATGTTCGTCACGCTCGCGTCTCCTCGCGGTGGACTCGGTCAAGGAGCGCCTCCACCGGGGCGCGGAGGCCGCGGGCGCCGGCAAGGTGGGCCCACACTCCGTCCGGCACGATCCTACCTTCCGCGGGCTCGTCGACGACGAGGCGGCCCTCGACCGGGCGAACGATGAGATCGTCGCCACCCATCTCGAACGCATCGCCCGGCTGGACGACGCGGCCCGTCGCGCCGCCGTGCGCGCCGCCGGAGATCGCTTCGAGCAGCGCCGTCCAGCTGCCGAGGTCGCTCCACCCCACGTCCATCGTCCCCATGACGACGCGGTGGTCGCCGGCTGCAGCCTCCATCACGGCGTAGTCGATCGAGATCGGGGTGATCCGCTCGTAGGCGCCCGCGAGCGCCCGATCGGACCCGACCGCGGTCCCGACGAGCATCATCAGCGGCGTGTATTTCTCGATCGCGGACCGGATTGCGCGCCGCCGCCAGGCGAACATCCCGGCATTCCACGCGACGCCGGGGAGGTTGATCAGCTCTCGCGCACGAGCGTCGGTCGGCTTCTCCTCGAACGCGAGGAGCGGGTAGGCCGGCACACCGTCGATCGTCGAGCTCCGCATGGTGTCCGGCCGGAGATAGCCGTAGTCCGTCGACGGATGCGTCGGCTGGATGCCGAGCGTGACGAGCGGATCCGTGACCCCGAAGGAGCCCGTCGCGAGGTGCTCGGCTGCGGTCGTCAGGACTGCCTGGAACGCATCTTCGCGCTCGATCCAGTGGTCCGCCGGGAGGACGATCATGACCTCGTCGTCCGGCCGGTCGATCGCGCATGTCGCGAGTGCGATCGCGGCCGCGGTGTTCTTGCCGGACGGCTCGACGATCAGCTGGACGCTTCGCGCCTGGTCGCGGACGAGCTGCCCGTACCGCTGGTCCGCGACGCAATAGACGTTGCCGCGGCCGACGACCGGCTCGATCCGCCGAACCGTCCGCTGGAGTGGCGACTCGTCGCCGACGAGGGGGAGGAACGGCTTCGGGCGGTCCGGCCGGCTGAGCGGCCAGAGGCGCGTCCCGCCGCCGCCGGCGAGGATCACGGCGTACATCCGGGGCATTCTAGGCGCGTCCCGCGACCCGGGTTCCGGCACCGTCCGGTTGCGCGGACGCCGCCGCGACCGGGCGACGTGGCCGCCGCACTGGCCCTTGAGTCCCGGCGAGCGCCGCCGCTACTCGCTGACGATGACGAACTTCCCCTCCCAGACCACGGCCCGCTGCGACTCGTGGTAGCGGGTGTACCGAACGGCAAAGTCCGCCAGCGACATGTAGCGGTACGGCCGGGGATCCGAGTAGAGGAGCGATCCGGAGACGTAGAGGCCCTCGATCGTTCGGGTCGTCGATCCTCGCGCCTGCGTGGCCCGATAGCCGAGCACCGTCCAGGCATGACCGCCGTGGTCGACCACGATGCCAACCGGATCGCCGGTCCGGTCGATCGACTCGACCATCGCGTTGACGGCCGCCATCCGCGAGTCGTACGACCGATCCAGGTAATGCCAGCTTCCAGGGACCCAGAGGTCGAGGAAACGCGCCCATCCCGCCACGTCGTTGCCCTTCGTCGTGTACGTGTAGCGGTTCAGCCGGTGGATGTGCCAGGCGTACCGCGCCTGCGTGTCGCGCGACCGGTCCTTCGTCGCGTAGATGATGTTGAGCATCGTCTGGGCGTTCGCAGGCACGCACCAGTAGTTGGTGAACTGGTAGGCGACCGCGCCCGGCCGGTAGAGGTTGACGTCGATCGTCCGAACCGCGGGCTCGACGTTGACCGGCGCGGCGGCGAACCCGGCTGGAGTCGCGGCGAGGACCTGCAAGGGCCCGAGCGCAGCGGCGACGACCGCAAGCAGCAGCGCTCGACGGAGGCGGCCCGGCGCGCGGAAGGGGCGTTCGCTGAGCTCGGCGGGAGCGTTCAAGAGCGCGATTCCTCGACGCAGGCGGGTCAATGGGGAGCGGGCGAAGCCATGGTCCGTCCGGACGGGTCCGGTGACGACGGGAAGGAAGTCATGCCCGGTGGCGCCGCGCGGGCGGCGAATGGGCCGGTGCGGCGCGGCACCGCGGCCCCGCAAACGCTCCACCGGGCCACAAATCGTGTTCCGGGGTCCGATGCGGGACCGAATCTGCGCCGCGCGGGCGTCGTACCATTCGGGCCGCCCCGTAGCGCCGCTACCGCAGGCGAACGCGACAGGCTCGTGGAGCGCGCTGTTGACCGTCTCGCTTCCCCCCGACCACGGGTCGGCGACCGCCGGCGCTCCCCTGCCGGGGCGGGCAGCTGGACCACGCGGAGGGGTTGCGGCCGGGACGGCTGACGGCGGCGTGGCCGCGGTCGAGATCCTCGACGTCACGAAGCGGTTCGGCGACGTGACCGCCGTCGACCGGATGAGCCTCCGGATCGCCGACGGGACCTTCTACAGCTTCCTCGGCCCGTCCGGCTGCGGAAAGACGACGACCCTCAGGATGATCGCCGGCTTCGAACAGCCGACCGCGGGCGAGATCCTCCTCGCCGGCGCGCCGGTCGCCGGCGTCCCGCCGTACCGCCGCAACGTCAACACCGTCTTCCAGCACTACGCCCTGTTTCCGCACATGGACGTCGCCCAGAACGTGGGCTACGGGCTCCGCCAGCGCAAGACGCCGCGGCCGGAGGAGGAACGGCGGGTCGCCGAAGCGCTCGACCTCGTCCGGCTCGGCGGCTACGGCAAGCGGCGGACGTGGGAGCTGTCCGGCGGCCAGCAGCAGCGCGTTGCGCTGGCGAGGGCGCTCGTCAACCGCCCCACGGTGCTGCTCCTCGACGAGCCGCTCGGTGCCCTCGACCTCAAGCTCCGCAAGGAGATGCAGCTCGAGCTCAAGGCGCTCCAGCAGGAGGTCGGGATCACGTTCGTCTACGTGACGCACGACCAGGAAGAGGCGCTGACGATGTCGGACGTCATCGTCGTCATGCTCGACGGACGGATCCAGCAGCAGGGGCGACCGACGGAGCTGTACGAGCGTCCCGTCAACCGCTTCGTCGCGAACTTCATCGGTGTCTCGAACCCGCTCCCCGGTCGCGTCGTCGCGTTCGATGCGGCGACCCGAAAGGCGCGCATCGAGACGGACGGCGGCGTGGCGCTGACGGGCACCGTCACGGATACGGCAGCGACGCCCGTCGCGGGCGACACCGTGACCGTCGCCGTCCGGCCCGAGCGCGTCCGCGTCGAGGCGGCCGGTGCGCCGGCGCCCGCCGATGCCGGCTGGACGTCGATCGACGGCCGGATCAGCCAGGGGACGTACCTCGGGGACCAGACCGAATACCGAATCGCAACAGATCGCGCCGGTGAGCTCATTGCGCGCCGGCAGAACGCGACAGGGTCGACGCACGGCAGCGGGCTCGGGCCGGGGGACCCGGTCGTCGTGCGCTGGCACGAAGAGGCGAACCTCGTCTTGATGGGGTAACGCCAGAGGGATCGGCGGCGGTGGCCGCGAGGAGGAGACGTGGACGAAGCGCTTCGGCGATACCAGGCCGACCTGGCCAGGGCCCAGATCAGCCGGCGGCGGTTCATGACCGGCGCGGCACTGGCGGCCGGGAGCGCGGCGCTCGCGGCGTGCTCGACGAATGTGCCGGCGGCGTCCAGCGCGCCGGCGACTGCCTCGGCTTCGGCCGCCGCGCCAACGGTCGCGCCGACCGCTGCCAGCGTCGCCCCGACCGCGGTCCCGAGCTACGCCATCGAGTCCGACCTGTTCCTCTACAACTGGTCCGACTACTTCAGCCCCGACAACAAGAAGGCGTTCACTGCCCAGTTCGGGCTGAAGAACTTCAAGGAGGACGTGTACCCCTCGAACGAGGAGATGCTCGCCAAGCTCCAGGCGGGCGGCAAGGGCCAGTACGACATCTCCGTCCCGACCGCCGAGTTCTCCGCGACCCTCGCCAAGGGCGGGTTCCTCCAGAAGCTCGACAAGTCGCGGCTGCCGAACCTGAAGAGCGTGAACCAGCGATTCCTGACCCTTCCCTTCGACCCGAACGACGACTACATCGTCCCGAAGGACTGGGGCACGACCGGGATCATCTACCGCGATTCGGTCAAGGAGCCGGTCACGTCCTGGCGCGACTTCTGGAACCTCGCGACCGGGAAGTACTCGGGCAAGACGCTCGTCGTCAACTCGCCTGGTGACGTCTTCGTTGCCCCGCTCCGGATGAACGGGTTCGACGTCAACACGACGGACAAGAACGAGCTCGAGACGGTCCGCAAGGACCTCCTCAAGCTGCGGCCGCATCTCCAGTCCATCGACTCGGACAACTACCCGGACACGCTGCGGAGCGGTGACGCCGTCCTCGCGCTCGCGTGGAACGGCACCGCCTACCTGATGCAGCTCGAGCCGAAGTACAAGAACACGGGCTACACGATCCCCTCGGAGGGAACGATCCAGTGGACGGACACGTGGGTCCTTCTCGCCGACGCCCCGCATCCGAATGCGGCCTACGCGTTCCTGAACTGGATCCAGGACCCGCACATCCAGGTCATCGAGAGCGACTACGCCGGCTATGCGAGCTGCAACGATGCCGCCAAGCCGCTCATGAAGCCCGAGTTCGCGAACAACCCGGCCGTCTACGTCCCGGATGACAAGCTGGCACTGCTGTCCGTCGCGACGGACCAGAGCGGAAACCAGCAGCGAGCCGACATCTGGGCGGAGTTCCTCGCGGCCGGATGACGGTCGCCGAAACCGCGGCTCCGGCGGTTGTGCCGGCGGCGATCCGCCGCCGCGACCGCCGGTCCGCGCTCCTCACCGGATTCCTGCTCCTGCCGGCGAGCTTCTGGTATCTGTTCCTGCTCGTCGTGCCGCTGGCGCTCGTGTTCGTCTACAGCTTCGGCGAGCGCGGCGAGCTCGGTGGCTACACGCCCGCGTTCACGCTCGACAACTACGCGATCGTCTTCGACCGGCCCGGGCCGTTCCTGACGAGCCTCTGGATGGCGATCGCCGGGACGATCCTCTGCATCCTTGCGGCCTTCCCGCTCGCCTACTTCATCGCGACGCGCGCCGGAGCGCGGAAGTCGCTCCTGATCGTGCTGCTCGTCATCCCGTTCTGGACGAGCTTCCTCATCCGGACGATCGCCTGGCTGACGATCCTCGGGCCGCGCGGGGTCTCCGGCTTCCTCTCGGATGCGACGGGGCAGCACATAAGCCTGCTCGGGACGCCGTTCGCGATCCTCATCGGCATCGTCTACAACTACCTGCCGCTCATGGTGTTTCCGCTCTACGTCACGCTCGAGCGGCTCGACCGGACGCTCGGCGAGGCATCGAAGGATCTGGGGGCGGGCCGCTGGGCGACGTTCCGGCAGGTGACGCTGCCGATCATCTGGCCCGGTGTCATCACGGGCAGCATCCTCGTCTTCATCCCACTGATGGGCGAGTTCGTCATCCCGGCGATCCTCGGGCTCGGGAAGGTGTTCCTCATCGGGAACGTCCTGCAGCTCGACTTCCTGTCGTCGCGGAACTGGCCGGCGGGATCCGCGAAGGCGGTCGTCCTCATCGCGATCATGCTCGTCAGCGTCACGTTCTACGTCTGGACGACGAACCGCGGCCGCCGAACTCGCGACGTGAGCGTCCTGTGAGCCGGAGGCCGACGTGACCGCGCCGAATGCGGTCGCCCGGCCCGCCGCCGCGATCGCCCCGCGGCGACCGCGCGGCTCCGGGCGTGATCGGTTCGGCGCGTTCGTCGAAGGCGGGCTTCGGCTGCACGCGCTGCTGATCTACGTCTTCCTCTTCCTGCCGATCCTCATCGTCGTCGTCTTCAGCTTCAACGGCACGAACCGCAACGTGACGGAGTGGCAGGGACTCAGCCTGAAGTGGTACGAGCGCGCCCTCGCCGACGGCAGCGTCCAGGCGGCGCTCCAGAACAGCATCGTCATCGGCATCGCCAACGCGATCCTCGCAACGACGTTCGGGACCCTCGCCGCGCTCGGCCTCCAGCGCGTCGCGCCGCGGACGCGAACGGTCTTCGATGCCCTGACCTACGTCAGCGTGATCGTCCCCGAGATCGTCATCGCGCTCGCGTCGCTGATCCTCTTCTCGCTGTTCCGCGACCTTGCGAACCCGATCCTCGCCGCATTGCAGGGCGATTCCGCGCACCCGTTCAGGATCGGTCTCG
>DASWSI010000202.1:0-4818 GCA_036402715.1 Candidatus Limnocylindrales bacterium | reverse complement strand
TGATCACCCGGAAGGCGTATGGCGGCGCGTACGACGTCATGAGCTCGAAGCATGTCCGCGGCGACATGAACTTCGCGTGGCCCACGGCGGAGATCGCGGTGATGGGCGCGGAGGGCGCGGTGAACATCATCTTCAAGGACAGGATCGCCGCCGCGACGGACCGCGCGGCGGAGCAGGCCCGGCTCGTCGCCGAGTACGAAGACGAGTTCGCGAACCCATACGCCGCCGCGGCCTCCGGGGGGCGCGCGGGGCTCACAGCGGGATGTTGCCGTGCTTCTTCCGCGGGTTCACGTCGTGCTTGTCCGCCAGCATGTCGAGCGCCGCGATGAGTCGTGCCCGAGTCTCGGACGGCTTGATCACCGCGTCGACGTAACCGCGCGCAGCGGCCGCGTATGGGTTCGCGAGCTCGTCTTCGTACTCGGCGACGAGCCGGGCCTGCTCCGCCGCGTGGTCCGTCGCGGCGGCGATCCTGTCCTTGAAGATGATGTTCACCGCGCCCTCCGCGCCCATCACCGCGATCTCCGCTGTGGGCCACGCGAAGTTCATGTCGCCGCGGACATGCTTCGAGCTCATGACGTCGTACGCGCCGCCATACGCCTTCCGGGTGATCACGGTGAGCTTCGGGACGGTCGCCTCGCAGTACGCGAACAGCAGCTTCGCTCCGTGGCGGATGATGCCGCCGTCCTCCTGACCGACACCGGGCAGAAAGCCCGGCACATCGACGAAGGTCACGAGCGGCACGTTGAAGCAGTCGCACGTCCGGACGAACCGGGCTGCCTTGGTCGACGAGTCGATGTCGAGTGCGCCGGCAAGTACCTCCGGCTGCTGGGCGACGATCCCCACGCTTCGCCCGTCGAGGCGCGCGAATCCCACGATGATGTTCCGGGCCCAGCCGGGCTGGATCTCGAGAAACTCGCCGTCGTCCACGACCCCTCGAATGACGCCGTGCATGTCGTACGGCTTCCGCGGGTCGTCCGGAACGATCGAGTCGAGTGCCGCGTCAGCGCGGTTCGCCGGATCTGTCGCGCGCTGCCGCGGTGCGTCCCCGATGTTGTTCTGCGGCAGGAAGGCGAGGATCTGTCGCGCGAGGTCGAGCGCCGTCGCTTCGTCCGCCGCCGCGAGATGCGCGACGCCGCTCCGCGTCGTGTGCGTCGTTGCGCCGCCGAGGCGCTCGGCGTCGACGTCCTCGTGGGTCACCGCCTTCACGACGTTCGGGCCGGTGACGAACATGTAACTCGTCCCCTCGACCATCACGGTGAAGTCCGTGATCGCGGGCGAATAGACCGCACCGCCGGCGCACGGACCCATGACGACGGAGATCTGCGGAACGACACCCGAGGCCAGCGTGTTGCGGAGAAAGATGTCCGCATAGCCGCCGAGCGAGACGACGCCCTCCTGGATTCGCGCGCCGCCCGAATCGTTGAGCCCGACGATCGGCGCGCCAACCTTCATCGCCAGGTCCATGACCTTGCAGATCTTTTCGGCATACGCCTCGCCAAGCGACCCGCCGAAAACCGTGAAGTCCTGGCTGAAGACGAAGGTGAGCCGGCCGTCGATCAGCCCGTGACCGGTCACGACGCCGTCGCCGAGGACGACGTCGTCGTCGAGCCCGAAGGCCGTAGACCGGTGGGTCACGAATGCATCGAGCTCGACGAAGGACCCATCGTCGAGGAGGAGCTCGATCCGCTCTCGCGCCGTCAGCTTTCCGCGGGCGTGCTGCTGCGCAATCCGTGCCTCGCCACCGCCGAGCAATGCCTGTGCCCGCATCGACTCGAGCCGGCTGATTCGCTCCCCGTTTGTCGGCACTCGGCGTCTCCTCAGTCCCCGTCTTTGCGCAAGGACAGCCGGAATAATAGGCGCGAGACGGTCCCGCGGCGGCTCAGACGCCGTTCTCACATATCCACAGAAATGGTGAACAACTCCCCGATGGTGTGGATAAACCGGGCGCCCGTGGGCAGTGCGGTGGGGTAGCATGATGTCACCGTCCCGTCCCGCTCAATGACGTGCGCTCCCCGATTCTGAGGTGATGCCCCGGTGACGAATGTGATTGCCATCGCCAACCAGAAGGGCGGGGTCGGGAAAACGACGACGGCGATCAATCTCGCCGGGGCGCTTGCCGAGCAGGGCTACAAGGTTCTCTGCATCGACATGGACCCGCAGGCAAACCTGACGGCGGGTCTCGGAATCAACCTCAACACGGTTGAGCGGTCCATGGCGGACGTTCTCGCCGATGGCCGGTCGACGCTGGGCGAGATCATTCGGGCCACGGAGGACGCCGGCATCGATGTCGCCCCGGCGCACATCGACCTTGCGTCGACCGAGGGTGAGCTGTTCACCGCCCTCGGTCGCGAGCAGATCCTCCGCGACGCGCTCGAGGGCCACGTCGACAAGTACGACTTCGCGTTGATCGACTGCCCGCCGAACCTCGGGCTCCTGACCGTCAATGGCCTCGTCGCGGCGAACAACGTGATCATCCCTGTCCAGACCCAGTACTACGCGATGAAGGGCCTGAACAACCTCGTCAAGGTCATCAACATGATCCGGATGAAGTTGAACCGCGACCTGAAGATCCTCGGACTTCTGCCCACGTTCTTCGACGGCCGGACGAATCTCGCCAAGGACATGCTTGACGAGCTGCGGGTCGTCGGCGACCACCACGTCTTCACGAGCATCATTCGGCAGACGGTGAAGCTCGGCGAGGCACCACTCGCCGGACGACCGATCACGAGCTACGCCGGAAGCTCTGACGCAGCCCGAACGTACCGCGACCTTGCACAGGAGGTCATCGACCTTGGCCAGGCCTGATTTCCGCGCCGCCGCGGCCCGGCGGCTTTCCGAGGAGCGGGAGCTCTCGCCCGCGATCGTCAGCCTCCTCACGTCAGAAGCCGCGGGTCGCGGGGGCGTCGTTCGGACGCTGCCGCTCGACCGCATCGTCCCGAACCCGGAGCAGCCGCGACTCGCGTTCGACGAGGACACGCTCCAGGAGCTCGCGGCATCGATCCGCGAGCACGGCGTCCTCCAGCCGATCCTCGTTCGGCCGCTTGGCAACAACCAGTACCAGCTGATTGCCGGCGAGCGGCGATGGCGCGCCTCGAAGCTCGCCGGCCTCGACAAGATCTCCGCGCTCGTGGAGGAGATCGACGACGACACCGCGCTCGAGATCTCGATCATCGAGAACCTGCAGCGCGAGGACCTCTCGCCGCTCGACGAGGCGGCGATGTACGACCGGATGATTCGCGAGCACGGCTACAGCGTTCGGAAGCTCGCCCAGAAGCTCGGCAAGGACAAGGGCTACCTCGAGAACCGCCTCCGGCTCGCTGACGCCCCGGACGAGGTCCGAGCGCTGGTGTCTGTGCGCAAAGACACCCTGTCCCACGCATATGAGCTGCTGAAGGTCGAGGATCCGAAGAAGCGGCGAAAGCTCGCTGAGCAGGTCGCGCGCGGCGAGCTGTCGCTCGTCAAGCTGCGAGAAAAGATCGAGGGCCGCCGCGCGAAGGCTCCGGGTGCCATCGCCCACGACGACATGGAGACCTCGGACCCGGACGCCGAGGATCCGCGCGGCGAGGCGCTCGACGATGCCGAGAGCGGCTGGGGCCCGCGGTCAGGCGGCGGGGCCCCGCTCGGCGATGACTCCCTCGTCTCGGCGAAGCAGCAGCTCGCCGAGGCCGTCGAGGAGCTCGTCACGGTGCTCCAGACGCCGGGCGCCGTCCGGTCCATCACGGAGGTGGACCGCGCGAACCTCGCCAAGTACCTCACGATCGCGAAGCTGAAGCTCGAGAACGCGATCGCGGTCGTCCGAACCGGGGACGGCCACTAGCCGGAACCACTGCACCAGGAATCACGAAGCCGGCGCTCGCGCGCCGGCTTCGCTTTGTCGGTCGGAGGGACGGTCGACCGGCTAGGAGTGGTGATGCTTGGTGTGGCCCTTGCCGTGGCCGTGGGCCTTGCCGGAGTTGCCGTTGTTCGCGGCGACACCGTCCGTTGACGTCCCGTCCGGCGAGGTCGCCGTCGGGTCGCCGGCACACATCGCCGGCGTCACCGTGGTCAGGTCAAGCGCGGGAGCACCGGCAGCGGGCGCCGGCATCTGCGCGATGCACGACACGAACGCCCCGTGGTTCCGGAACCCGGCCGGGGTGGCCATCTGCGCGGCCGCAGACACGATCGCGCCGTGATTGTCGGACGCGGTCTGGTCGGTCGTCGTGGTCGTCCCGTCCGTCGCGGTGCCGTCCGTCGCTGTCGCCGGGAGACAGTCCGCGGGAGTCAGCGCGGCGAGGTCAATCGCGGGGGCACCAGCGGCCGGCGCCGGCATCTGGGCGACACAGGAGACGAACGCGCCGTGGTTGCGGAACCCGGCCGGCGTGGCCATGTGGGCCGCCTTCGAGACGAGCTCGCCGTGCGCGTCGGACGCGGCCTGGTCGGCCGTGGTCCCGTCTGTCGAGGTGCCGTCGTTGGTGCCGTCGGTGCCGTCGCCGGCCTCGGGCGCGTCGGTTGCCTCCGGCGTCTCGGTCGCGTCGGGCGTCTCGGTCTCGGTGGCGTCGGGTCGAGCCTGGTGCTCCGCGGTCAGCGCGGATGCGACGCTCGCGGCCACCTGCGGGATCGCATGCGCCGCGAAGACCGCGCTGGCGGACAGGCCGAGCACGACAAGGGCGATGAGGACCCCGCGGAACCGGCGGGCAATGTGACTCACGATTTCGGTGCCTCCTCGATGGATGACGATGACATCGGGAAGAACGACCGCGTGGACCCGCTGTTCGGGGTACGTTTGGCGCCGGATCCCCGTACGAAAGGCCCGTACGAGCGTGGCCGGGATCGTTGCTC
>DASWSI010000201.1:0-6522 GCA_036402715.1 Candidatus Limnocylindrales bacterium | reverse complement strand
CTCACGCTGGCTTGCCACCGTCCGTCGGGCTCGTCTGTGGGTCGCTCGGGATCGACTTCACGTCCGGCGTCTCGGGCGCGGGGCCGGCGGCCCGGCCCGCGGTCGATGCGGGCGTCGCGGCGGGCCGCGCGCCGGCGTCCGGCGTCGTCGCTGCCGCCGGGCGCGTCGCGGCTCCGGGTGCGGCCGCGCGACCGCCGCCGGCGCCCGTTCCACCGCCGGACCGCGCGGGCGGATCGGCGGCCTGGTCCGTTCCGGCGTCGCCGGCCGTGGGCCTCGTTGCCTGGCCCTGACCCTGGCGTCCGGTGGGCGCGGGCGTCGCCGCTCCCTGGGGTGGCGTGTCCGTCGCGGCGGGCTGCGCGTTCCCGCCGGCCGGTGTCCCGGCCGTGCCCTCTGCCTTGGGTGCCGGCTGCGCCGGCGCGGCGTCCCGCGGCTTCGACGGCTCCATTCCGAACGCCTCCGTCCGGAACGCCTCGATCGCCTCGTCGAGCTTCTTCGCGAGCTCGTCGGACAGGGCGCCCTTGTCGCGCAGCTCCGTGAGGATGTCCGCCCGCTCCGTCTCGAGGAACCGATAGAGCCCGGTCTCGAACTCGCGGACCTTCGGCGTCGGGACGTCGTCGAGCTTGCCGGTCGTCGCGGTGTAGAGGATGGCGACCTGCTTCTCGACGGCAAGCGGCTGGTACTGCGGCTGCTTGATCACCTCGGACAGCTTCTCGCCGCGGGTCAGCTGGTCGCGCGTCGCCTTGTCGAGGTCCGACGCGAACTGGGCGAATGCCGCGAGCGAGCGGTACTGCGCGAGGTCGAGCTTCAGCGGCCCGGCGACCTTCTTCATCGCCTTCGTCTGTGCGGCGGAACCCACGCGCGACACGGAGATGCCGATGTTCAGCGCCGGCCGCTGGCCCGCGTTGAAGAGGTCCGTCTCGAGGAAGATCTGGCCGTCCGTGATCGAGATGACGTTCGTCGGGATGTAGGCGGACACGTCGCCGGCCTGGGTCTCGATCATCGGCAGCGCCGTCAGCGACCCGCCGCCGTTCTCGTCGTTCATTCGGGCGGCGCGCTCGAGGAGTCGGCTGTGGAGGTAGAAGACGTCGCCGGGATACGCCTCGCGACCGGGCGGGCGCCGCAGCAGGAGGGACATCTCGCGGTACGCCCAGGCGTGCTTGCTCAGGTCGTCGTAGACGCACAGCGCGTCCTTGACCGTCTTGCCGTCGATCTCGACGCCGCCCTCCATGACCTCCTCGCCCATCGCCGCGCCGGCGTACGGAGCGAGGTACTGGAGCGGCGCCGGATCCTCCGCGCCGGCGACGACGACGATCGTGTGGTCCATCGCCCCGTACTTCTCGAGGACGGCCACGGTCTGGGCGACGGTCGACAGCTTCTGGCCGATCGCGACGTAGATGCAGACGAGCCCCTGGCCCTTCTGGTTGATGATCGTGTCGATCGCGACCGCGGTCTTGCCGGTCTGCCGGTCGCCGATGATCAGCTCGCGCTGCCCGCGGCCGATCGGGATGAGCGCGTCGATCGCCTTGATCCCCGTCTGGACCGGCGTGTCGACGGACTTGCGGACGATGACGCCGGGGGCGATCCGCTCGACCGGGCGCGTCTTCGTCGTCTCGATCGGGCCCTTGTCGTCGAGCGGCAGCCCGAGCGGGCTGACGACGCGGCCGAGCAGCGCCTGCCCGACGGGGACTTCGACGACGCGGCCGGTCGTCTTGACCGTGTCGCCTTCCTTGATCGCGTTCGCGTCGCCGAGGATGACGGCACCCACCGTCTCCTCCTGGAGGTTGAGCGCCATGCCCATGACGCCATTCGGGAACTCGAGCATCTCGGAGGCGAGCGCGCCGGCGAGACCGTAGATCTGGGCGATCCCGTCGCCGACCTCGACAACCGTCCCGACGCTGCGGGTCTCCGTCGTCTCGTCGAACTGGTCGATCGCGGACTTGATGATGCTGATGATCTCGTCGGATCGGATGGCCATCGGTTCTCCGTTCGGGAGCGCTAGCGGGACCTGGTTGTTGGCGGGATGTTGGTGCGGGACGAGCGGCCTAGGCGCCGGTCGTCACGTGCGGGCGGTTGCCGGCGATGAGCTGTTCGCGCAGTCGCTCGAGGCGGCCGCGAACGCTCGCGTCGAGGAGGCGGTCACCGACACGAACGGTCAGGCCGCCGATGAGCGCCGGGTCGATTCTCGTCTCGAGCTCGACGGTCGCACCCGTCATCGCCCGAAGCCGCGCCTCGAGCGCCTTCGTCTCGTCCGCGGTCAGCGGTGCGGCACTCGTGACGATGGCGGTGACGATTCCGTTGTGGCGGTTGAGGAGCTTGCGGTACTCCGCGGCGATTGCCGGGACGAGGTCGAGCCGGTCACGCTCCGCGAGGAGCTGGACCAGGTTCTTCACGGGCTTCCCGACGCGATTGCCGAGGAGCTTCGCGATGACGTCCCGTCGTACCGCGAGCGGCCGCGACGGATCCTCGACGACGCGCCGAACCCGCTCGTCGCCGAGCAGCGCGGCCGCGATGTCGAGGTCCTTCGCCCACGCGTCGATCGAATCGTCGCGCGTCGCGAGCTCGAACGCCGCCTCCGCGTAGCGGCGCGGCGCCGTCGTGGGCCGGGCCATCAGCCGTTGCGCTCGGTCGTCGCCGCTGACTCGGCCAGGAACTCCTCGACGAGCCGGCGCTGCCGAGCGTCCGTCATCGTCTCTCCGACGACCTTGCCGGCGGCGGCGAGCGCCAGGTCCGCGACCTCCGCCCGGAGATCCGCGATCGCCCGCTGCTTCTCGGCGTCGATGTCCGACGTCGCCCGGACGCGCATCCGCTCGAGCTCCTCTCGGGTCGCCGCGATATCGGCGTCACGTGTCTCCTGGGCCACGCGCTGGGCGCGGTTGATGATCTCGTTCGCCTCGCGGCGGGCTTCCTGCAGCGCGGCGAGCCGCTCCTGCTCCGCCGCCTCGCGGTCACGGCGCGCCTGCTCCGCATCCTCGAGCCCCTGCTCGATCCGGCGACGCCGCTCGGCCAGCATCCGGGTGACGCTGCGGCCGAACAGGCCGTACAGGACGACCGCGAAGACGACGAAGTTGAGCGCGGCGACGATCACCCAGAAGAAGTTGATCTGGAGACCGGCGGGCACCGCCTCTGCCGTCAGCGATGCTGCGGAACGGGTTGCGCCGCCGAGGACGGCGAGCAGATCCACGGGTGCGAGCCTCGCCCTACTTCAGGACGAGCGAGAGGATCGCGACGACGATCGCGAGCACACCGAGGCCTTCGGCGAACGCCGCGCCGAGGATGAACTGCGCGCGGATCGCGGGCGTGGCGTCCGGGTTGCGGCCGATGGCGGTCGCGGCGAGGCCGGTCAGGATGCCGATCCCGATGCCCGGGCCGATGACGCCGAGTGCGGCGAGACCCGCACCGAGGGGATGAAGATCCATGTCGTGTTGTTCCTCCTGCGGCGCCCGGCTGGTGCCGGGCGTCTCCCTGGGCCAGATGGTTGAGCCGTCGCGGTGACGGTGGATCAGTGCGCCGCCGTGGCGCTCGGGATCGGTGGGCCGATGTTGCCCTCGGGGATGTCCCCTTCGCCGGGACCGGCGTGCTCCGTGTCGTGGGTCTCGACCGCAATGATCGTGTACATGAGCATCAACGTCGAGAAGATGAGCGCCTGGACGAAGTTGAGGAGCCCCTCGAGGAGGAGCATCACGGTCGGGACCAGGGCGATGGTCAGCGCCGTGATGACGCCGAGCGCAACCTCACCGCCGAAGATGTTGCCGAAGAGCCTCATCGCGAGCGTGACGGGCTTGATGAACTCGAGCAGGAACTCGATCAGGCCCACGTACAGCGCGATGAGCCCGGCACCGATCCCGTCGCGGAAGGCGCCGAGCGGGAAGAACTTGCCGAGATAGCTCCGGACCCCGAGCGCCTTGAAGCCCTGGAACTGGAAGTAGAAGAAGACGACGAGCGCGAGACCGGCCGTCACGTTGACGTCGCTGGTCGGGGCGCGGAGCGCCTCGACTCGTCCGAAGAACGGCAGCAGGCCGCTCCAGTTCGAGAACAGGATGAACAGGAAGAACGCAGCGAACAGCGGAATGTGGCTCCGCGCATTCTCGCCACCGAGCGAGACGGCCCAGTTCTCGAGGGCCTCCCAGGCGAACTCGAGGGCGTTCTGCAGGCGGCCAGGGACGAGCTTCATCCGTGCGCCCGCCGCCGCCGCGAGGACGAGGATGAACGCCATCACGATCCACATCGTGAAGAGCGTGTTGGTGATGCTCGGCTCGAACGACACGAGTGACGTGGGGCCTGCCGCAGACACCCCGGGCCCCGCCCACAGGATCTTCGGCGTCAGGTCCTCGAGGTTCGCCGTGATGAGGTCACCGATCCCGCTCACCGGCGCGCCCGGATGCTCCTTCGGGTAGGGCGGGACAAACATGAACGCGAGGATGTCGAGGACGATGATCGCGGGAATGAGAATCCGGAAGACGGGCCGGCCGCGACGCGGCGATGCGTCAGGGCGCTCGGCGGCAGCTGCCGGCGCACCGGCCACATCGCTGGGCTCCGTGGCCTCCACGGCCCGGGCGGGGTTCCCGTCGATCGGGCGCTTTTCGTCGCTCGACACGCTCGCTCCGTCCACTTCGCGCGGCCGGATCGCCGCGCATGGTCACGATCATCCGAATTTCGCCAGGAACCGCTGGATCAGGGCGTAGACGGCCCGGGCTCCGATCCCGAGACCTCCGAGCAGGCCCGCCATGATGAACAGTGGCGAAGTCCCGATCTGCCCGTCGACCCAATGCCCGGCGAGGGCGCCTGTCAGCGTGGTCACCAGGATGATGATGCCGATCTCGGAAAACAGGGCGAGATAGGCACCCGTCTGGCCGGGCTCGATCACGGTCGACCTGACAAAGCGGCGGGAGTATAGCAGAGGGTTTCCGCGGTCGCCGTCGCGCGTGAGATGCGACGCGGCGGGTGTCGGCTCAGGGCTTCGGCGCACCAACCGGCGGCGTCGGCGTCGGGACGGGCGTCGGCGTCGGCGTCGGGACCGGCGTTGGCGTCGGCGTCGGGTGCGGCGTCGGGGTGCGAGTCGGCGTCGGGCGGCGCGTCGGTCGCGGTGTCGGGCGAGGCGTCGGTCGCGGCGTCGGCTTCGGAGTCGCGACCGGTGTCGGCGTCACCGCGGGCGTGGGGACGGGCGTCGCGGTGGGATTCGGCGCCGACGTGGGTGGTGTGACCGCGTGGGCCGTCGGCGCGGGCGTGACTGGTCGTGGCGTGACGGTAAGGGCGCTCGCGCGTGTCGGGTCGGACGTCGCGCCGAGCACCGCGCCCGCGTTCGACGGCCGCAGGAACGAGCCGACGAGCACGACGATGAACGCGACGATCAGCAATGCGACGGCGGCGTCGCGCCACAGCTCGCGCGGAGCAGCGGGCGCGTCCGGGATCGCGGACACGGCCGAGACCGCGGTCGGGTCGACACCGATCTCGCGGTACACCTCTGTGTCGGCGGGATCGCGTCGCCGCGGCCCGACGACGACGATTCGATTCGGCCGGACGGCTACCGGGCGCGTCGGGCCCGATGACACCAGGCGTGGTCGCGGTGGGCCAACGGCACCGGGATCGGGCGACTCGGGCTCGGGCGCGACGGCCTCGGACGGCCCGACGGTGGGGTCCGGATCGTACGAGCGCAGGAGGTCGAGGACGTGCGCTCGCCACGAGCCCGGCGGCACCGATTCGGTGTCTTGCCGAGCGTGAACGAGGACGGCAGCACCCGCCGCGACGACGAACGCCGTGACGGCGCGCGGGACGATCGGCACGCGACTCCAGCGGCTCCGGGACGGATCTGGACGGCCTCCGATCCTAGCACCACACGGCCCCGGACTCCACTGGACCGCACGGTCTGCGGGACGAATTTCTGGCTCGCGAGCCGGCGCACTCGGCGCCGCGTGCAGGACCGCGCGGGAGCGTCAGCGACCGTGTTCGGTGGGCTCGCCGTTGGCGTACGAATCGGCTTCGAGGGCGGAGTCCGGCGAGCCGCCCCAGGCGAGGAGCAGGAGCACGAGCCCCGTCCCGACGAAGACACCGAGGAACGCATACACCTGGCTCGCGCCACTCAGGACGAGCGACAGGACGCCAAGGGAAAAACAGATCGCGTAGATGAGCAGCACCGTCTGGCGGTGCGACAGTCCGAGGTCGAGAAGCCGGTGGTGGATGTGGCCGCGATCGGGCGAGAACGGCGACCGTCCGGCGACGATGCGGCGGACGATGATCCAGAACGTGTCGATGATCGGGACGCCGAGCACGAGGAGGGCGACGGCCACCTTGGCCGTGCCGAGGATCGACAGGATGGCGAGCGTGTAGCCCACGAACATCGTCCCGCTCGTGCCGGTGAAGATTGCCGCGGGGTGGAAGTTCCAGCGGAGGAACCCGAGGAGCGCGCCGGCAAGCACGAAGCACAGGACCGCGACGAACGGCTGACCGACCTGGGCCGTCGCTGTCGTCAGGCTGATGACGCCCAGCGTCACGGCGGCGATCAGCGCGATGCCGGACGACAGCCCG
>DASWSI010000200.1:0-1862 GCA_036402715.1 Candidatus Limnocylindrales bacterium | reverse complement strand
GAACATCTCGGGGCAGTTCAACCTCTGGTCCACACGCGTCGCCGGCGGCTGGCCCGACCAGCTGACGACCTTCACCGAGAACACGGTGCGCGGCGTGACGATTCGCGAGGACGGCACGATCCTCTTCATCGCCGACCGCGATGGCGACGAGTTCCACCAGCTCTACCGCATCCCGGCCGGAGGCGGCTGGCCGGAGCAGCTCACCGACCTTCCGCAGGTGCAGCATTCGATCGGCCCGGGCGCGTGGTCACCGGACGGGAAGAGCTTCGCGTTCGCCGCGAACTCGCGCCGCCCCGAAGACAGCGAGGTCTTCATCTGGCGCGATGGCGACGACGAGCCGCGCTACCTCTGGGGCGAAGGGCGGTACGCGTTCCCCGGCGGCTTCTCGCCGGACGGGAAAAAGCTGATCGGCCTCGAGTTCCGCTCGAACAGCGACATGTCGCTGTTCCTCCTCGACGTGGAGAGCGGTGACGCGACCGAGTTGACGCCGCACGACGGCGAGGTGAAGTTCCTGCCCGGCCCATGGGCGGCCGACGGCTCCGGCTTCTACGTGCTGACGGACGAAGGGCGCGAGTTCGTGAATCTCGCGTTCCAGACGATCGAGACCGCGACGCGAGAATGGGTCGAGACGCCCGATCGCGACATCGACGAGATCGCCGGCTCCGCGGATGGCCGGGTCATCGCCTGGCTCGAGAACGACGACGGCTACGGGCGGTTGCGCATCCGCGACGTCGAGGCGGGACGTGAGCTTCCCGCGCCGACGCTGCCGCACGGCACGTCGTCCGGCTTCGGCTCGGGACTCTCGATCTCGCGCGACGGCAGCCGCGCTGCGCTCGCCTGGGACCAGCCGGCGCGCCCGCCGGAGATCTACGTCGTCGACACGGCCACGGGTGACGCGCGGCCCGTCACCGAGAGTCGGTCCGCGGGCTTGTCGGGCCTGACCCTGCGCGAGCCGGAGCTGATCCGCTACCCGAGCTTCGACGGCCGCGAGATCCCCGCGTGGCTCTACCGTCCCGGCGGCGACGAGCCGGCCGCGTTCGTCGTCGCGATCCACGGAGGCCCGGAGGCGCAGGAAAAGCCGGTCTACCGGCCGCTCTACCAGTACCTCCTCGACCGCGGGATCGGCGTCCTCGCAACGAACATCCGCGGCTCCACCGGCTACGGCAAGACCTACCAGAAGCTGATCCACCACGACTGGGGCGGCGCCGACCTCGAGGACTGGCGTCACGCGGCCGAGTGGCTCAAGGCGCAGGACTTCGTCGACGGCGAACGGCTGGGCGTGTACGGAGGCTCGTACGGCGGCTTCGCGACGCTCACCTGCGTCACGCGGCTTCCCGAGTACTGGGCCGCCGCCGTCGACATCGTCGGGCCGTCGAATCTCCTGACCTTCGTCCGGGCGGTCCCGCCGCAGTGGGTGCGCTTCATGGCGAAGTGGGTGGGCGACCCCGACACCGAGGCGGACTTCCTGCGTGAGCGCTCGCCGATCACGTACGTGGACCAGGTCCGCGCCGCGCTGCTCGTGATCCAGGGCGCGAAGGACCCGCGCGTCGTCAAGGCGGAGTCCGACCAGATGGTCGAGCGCCTGCGGGAGCTCGGACGCGAGGTCGAATACGAGGTCTTCGAGGACGAAGGCCACGGTTTCACGCGGTACACGAACGAGATTCGCGGCTACCGGCTGACCGCCGAATGGCTCGAGCACCACCTGACGGGCGTACGCGATTTGACCAGCGTCTGAGGCGTAGCAACCATGGGCGGGTGGGGTCCCGCCTGAGCTCGGTCCGCCGCTTCGCCACCGCGCATCCGCGCGCGATCGTCGTCGCGCAGCTGGTGCTGCTGGCGGTGTTCCTCGGATGCATCGGCTG
>DASWSI010000199.1:0-3264 GCA_036402715.1 Candidatus Limnocylindrales bacterium | reverse complement strand
CACCGAATGGTGGTACTACACGGGCCATCTTCGAGACGATTCCGGCGGCCGGTGGGGGTTCGAGTTCGTCGTGTTCCGGGCCGAGCGGGGGAATCTGCCGGTGTCGTGGGCATCGCACGTCGCCCTCACGGATGAGACCGGTGGGACCTTCCGCTACGCCCAGCGGAGCGAAATCGGCCGCCAGGCAAGTCGCTCGCGTCCCGGCGGCTTCGATCTCGCGGTCACCGGGGCGGACCCGACCCGCGCCGCGACGACGGCCCGTCCGGCGTGGACGATGGCCGGCGGCGACGGAACGGACCGGCTGTCGCTCGCCGTCGGCGCGGACGAATCCTCGGCCGTCGGTCCGTTCTCCCTCGACCTTGGCCTCCATGCGTCGAAGCCGCCGGCACTCCACGACCACGACGGCTGGATCGATTTCGGTGTCGCCGGCGGTTCCTACTACTACTCGCGGACGTCGGAGGCCGCGACGGGGACGCTCGTCGTCGACGGCCGGACGCTCCACGTCGATGGCAGCGCCTGGTTCGATCACCAGTGGGGCGACTTCATCGCGGTGGGCGGCGGCGGCTGGGACTGGTTCGCTGTCAATCTCGACGACGGGACGGACATGACGCTGTCCCTCGTCCGCGACCGCGACGGCGGGTACCCGCTCGTGTACGGAACGGTCGTCGACCGAAACGGCACGACGCGCCACCTCGACCGGAATGCGTTCACCGTCGAGCCGACGCGGCGCTGGCGCAGCCCGGTCACCGGCACGGACTACCCGGCCGGGTGGCATGTCACCGTGCCAGGCGAGTCACTCCAGCTCGATCTCGTTCCGACGGTTGCGAGCCAGGAGCTCGACACGCGACCCACGACCGGCGTCGTGTACTGGGAGGGGTCGCAGCGGGTGACCGCGACGCACCATGGCCGGTCGGTGGGTGGCCAGGCCTACGTCGAGCTGACCGGATACGGGCCGCCCTCCGGCGGCTGACGCTCCGCGGTTCGGCTCAGGGAGCGGTCGAAGCAGCCCCCGAAATGGGCGGCGGCATGTCGACTCCGGCGACGGAAGCGAGGGTCCGGACCTCGGCGTCGAGCGGCGCGATACCCGACATGACGACGAGCATTCGCTGCGCCGCCGCCCGGTACGCCGGGTCGTTCTGGATCGAGGCGTTCAGCCCGTCGACGGCGGTTCCACGAACGGACGTATAGATGGCGCCGAGCGCGACCGAGACCTCGGTCGCCTGATCCCAGGTCCCGAGACGCGGCGCCAGCCCTTCCCCGAACGACGCGTCCGCGGCGAGCGAGCGAAGAATGTCGGCGACCGCGGCGCTGTCGAGATCCTTCTCCTTGAGCGCGTTCCGGAGTGCTGCGGCGCCTTCGGCGAGGCGGTTGTCGAGCACGCCCGTCTGTCCGAGCGCGGATCGGCTGATCGGCGGGATGAGGTCACCGACGGGTCCGGTCGGGAGTGGGCTCGCCACGGTCGCGGCGGACGCACGCGCACTCGCGCTTGCGGACGGCGCCGGGCGACCAAGACCCTGCGTCGCGGCGAGGCCCGTCGAAACGCCCCAGCTCAGCACGATGCCGAGCAGGACGCCCACAAAGCTGAAGATCGTGACCCGCTTCATCGGCGTGCCGAGGATCAGGCGCGTCTTGCAGTTGGGGCACCGTGCCGCACCGACGACGAGCGGCCGCGAGCACACCGGGCAGTTGAAGATGTTGCGGTCCGGCTCGCCGATGATGAGCGGCGCGAGGGAGTGCGGGAGGGAATGCGGCTGGGACTGCGGGAGGGGCGGCGGGAGCGGCGGCGGCACGACGACCGCAGGTCGCGGCTTCGCCCGCTTGGCCGGTGTCTTCCGCGTCGTTCCGGTTCGGCCGCCTGCGGCGTCGACTGTCATCGTTCCTCGAGATGCGGCTCGACCAGCCGACGGCGAATCGCCGGCTCTGGCGTCACCGCTGCCCGCAGTCTTGTCCACAGGGGGAGGGTTCGGCAGGGTAACGATGGTCCGGGCGGCGGGGGTACCGATCGGCCTGCGGCGTCCAAGCCGCGGGCCCGGCGGCGCCAGCCCGTCGCCGGGAGGGTGTGCTCGCTGCCCCTGTGATACCGAGTCTCGACAGGAACCGTGAGACTCGGTATCATCGCGCCATGTCCGACTCCGGGTCCCTCGTCGCTGCGCTCGACGCCGCGGGCCACCGCCTCACCGGCCCGCGGCGCGCGATCCTCGGCCTCATCGCCGGCCGTGACGGCCACTTCACCGCCGCGGATCTCGTTGCGGACGTTCGCGATCACGACCTCGGGATCGGTCGCGCGACGGTGTTCCGGTCGCTCGACGTCCTGCTCGAGCTCGGGGTCGTCGAGCGCATCGACCTGCCGAGCGGCGACCACGCCTACGTGGCCTGCGAGCCGACGCATCATCACCACGTCGTCTGCTCGCGCTGCGGCCGGGCCGCGGACATCGAGGACGCCGGTCTCGGCGCCGTGGTCGACGACGTCGAGCGGCGGACCGGCTACCGGATCGATCGACACCGGCTCGAGCTCTTCGGGCTGTGCCCCGTCTGCCTCCGGGAGGGACGCGCTCCGTGAGGGCCCGCGTCGCCGTGATTGCCGCCGCCGCGATGATCCTCCTGACCGGCTGCGCGGCCGGCTCGACGCCCCGCGCATCCGGATCCGCACTTCGGGTCGTCGCGACGACGACGGTCTTCGCGGACCTCGTCCGGTCCGTGGGTGGCGACCGCGTCGTCGTCGACAGCCTCGTGCCGAAGGGCGGCGACGTCCATACGTTCGACCCGAAGCCGAGCGACATCGCGAGGGTTGCGGACGCGCAGCTCGTCGTCGCGAACGGCCTGGGGCTCGACGACTGGCTCGCCCGGCTCGCGAGCGATGCCGGCACGACCGCCCCGGTCGTCCGCCTCGCCGCCGGCGTCCCCGCCGATCGGTACATCGTCGAGGCCGGCCTGCCGAACCCGCATCTGTGGCTCGACCCGGACGCCGCGGCCGCCTACGCCGGCGCGATCGCGACGGCACTCGGCCGGGTCGACGAGGCGGGCGCGGCGACGTTCACCGCGAACGCCGCCGCGTTCGACGCAAAGCTGACGGAGCTGAAGCGTTGGGGCTCGGATCTCGTCGCCACGCTCGCCCAGGATCGGCGGACGCTCGTCTCGTTCCAAGATGCGCTGCCGTACTTCGCGCGGGCGTTCGGGCTGCACTTCGCGGGAGTCATCGTCAAGGCGCCCGGCCAGGACCCGTCGGCTTCGGACATCGCCGGCCTCGTCGACGCGATCCGGTCG
>DASWSI010000198.1:0-2936 GCA_036402715.1 Candidatus Limnocylindrales bacterium | reverse complement strand
GAAGCGGCGGGCCAGCGGCTGTTCGTCGCGCTCAACCTGTCGCCGGCACGGGTCGTCGTTCCGCTCCCGGGCACGGGGCGGATCCTCGTCGCCACCGGAATGGATCGTGACGGCGTGACGGGTCGCGACATCGAGGTGGAGAGCAACGAAGGGATCGTCGTCCTCCTCGACAAGCCGCGCGGCTAGGTCGCGAGCGCCGCCGCGCCCGGCATCGGCGCCGCCGCCGCCTCGCCGCCGAGCGGCCAGCCGTTTCGTTCGGCGAACCGGCTTGCCATGAGCTGGCAGGTGACGATGTCCGCGCGACCCTCGGCAATTCCCGCGACGGGCCGCGTGCCATCGGTCACGAGCGCGTGGAAGGCAAGGAGCTGCTCCTCGAACGCCTCGGCGTACGAGCCGCGGCTCGTGTCCCGATACGCCCCACCGTCGGAATCGGTGATCGTGAGCCGCGTCGGCGCGTGGAGCAGGTACGGGGACGGGAACAGCAGCTCGACGACGGCATCGTCGAAGATGAGGCGGACCTCCTCGCGGTACGCGGGGAAGCCCTCGAGGTAGTGCCAGCGAATCGCAAACCGGGCCGATCCGGGCAGCCGACCGGTGATCGCGACGGAGGGCGGCCACGCCCCGGACGGCCACGCGTCGGCGTCATCGATCGCGACCGGATCGCCCGCAAAGCTGCGGATCAGCGCGAGCTCGTGGACGACGCTGCCGAGCAGGACGTTGGCGTAGAGCCGCCGGAGATCCGCGGGCGCGGGTCCGAGCGCGGCCTCCGCGAGCGCGTCGGCTTCCGCGGTGATCGCGGCGAGCGCGGTGGCGGGGACATCGGAAGGTGGTGGCAGCAGCCGCGCGTGGGCGAGCTGCGGCCCGGACGGCGGATGGAGGACCGTGACCTCGATGGACCGCAACGTCACACCACTGCGGCCTGACCCGCGGGCATCGATCCACTCCCGCGCGGCGACGACCGCGGGGTCGTACAGCTTCATGTAGCCGAGCTGGAGCCGCGGGCGTGTCGCCGATCCGCCGCCGGAATCCGTCCCCGCAAGCGCCGCGAGAGCGTCGGCCTCGGCCAGTGTCGCGGCGAGCGGCTTCTCGCACAGCACGTCGAGCCCGGCCGACAATGCCGCCGCCGCCACGGCGCCGTGCGACCCGGAGCTGAGGATGAGCACCGCGTCGACGGCTCCCGACGCGAACAGCGCGTCCGCGTCCGTCCATCGGGCTTCCTCGGGGACGCGGTATCGCTCGCCGATCGCGCGCAGCAGCCCAGGCGAGAGGTCGCACAACGCGGTCAGCCGGAACCTGTCGGGAAGCCGGTCGATGAGCGGAAGGTGGACGGCCTGCGCCACGGCGCCGAGACCGATCACGCCGAGCCGCACGACGTCTCGGTTCGGCGAATCGCGGGGAGGGCGGACCGACATGGTGGCCGAGTATATCGGTGGCCGGCGGCGGTCTCCGCAGGCCCGGCGCGGCGAAGGTGAGTCCCGTACCCTTGCGATGACCGTGCCGCTCCACGAGGAGCCGCGACGCGCCGGCCGCACGCCTTACATCCCGCATCGTTCGACGAGCGAGCACCGCCATGGCGATCGAGTCCTTCTCCGAATCCGTGCTCCCCGACGCGACGGCGGACACCGCGACCGCGGCCCCGCGACCGCGTCCCGCACCTGTCTCCGGTGCCGCGTTCGGTGACGACTGGTGGCAGCGCGGCGTCGTCTACCAGGTCTACCCGCGGAGCTTCGCGGACTCGACCGGCGATGGAGTAGGGGACCTGCCCGGACTCATCGACCGTCTCGACCACCTCAACGACGGCACGGAGCGGTCACTCGGCGTGGATGCCATCTGGCTGTCGCCGATCTATCCGTCACCGGGGCTCGATGTCGGCTACGACGTCTCCGACCACGCCGCGATCGACCCGGTCTTCGGGACGCTCGACGACTTCGATCGCCTGATCGAGGAAGCGCACCGGCGGGGGATCCGGGTGATCCTCGACCTGGTGATGAACCACACGAGCTCGGCCCATCCATGGTTCGTCGAATCCCGCGCCGGCCGAACCGGGCCGCGCGCCGACTGGTACATCTGGCGCGACCCGCCGGCGGGCTGGCCACGGCGCCGCCCGCGCCCGAACAACTGGGTGTCCTTCTTCGGTGGTCCGGCGTGGACGTGGAACGAGGAGCGCGGCCAGTTCTACCTCCACACGTTCCTGCCCGAGCAGCCGGACCTCAACTGGCGGAACCCCGATGTCCGCGCTGCGATGCTCGCGATCGTCCGCGGCTGGCTGGATCGCGGCGTCGACGGGTTCCGGCTCGACGTGTTCAACGCCTTCTTCAAGCACGTCGACCTGCCGTCGAATCCCCGAAAGGTTCTCGGCCGGCGGGCGTACGACCGGCAGCGGCATTCGTTCGACCGCGATCAGCCGGAGATGCACGACTTCCTGACCGAGTTCCGGGCGGTCGTCGACGAGGGTGCGGGCCGGATGACGGTCGGCGAGCTCTTCGCCGCGGAGGCGCGTCGCGCCGGGTCGTATGCCGCCGAACGCCACCTCGTGTTCGACTTCCACCTGCTCGAGCAACCCTGGAGCGCGGACGCGTTCGCGGCGGCCACCGCCGAGCGGGAGGCGATCTTCGGGGAGGGGCGCTGGCCGACGGTCGTCCTGTCGAACCACGATCAGTCGCGGCACGCGTCGCGATTCAGCGGCGGCGCCGCCGGCGACGACATCGCGAAAGCCGCGGCCGTGCTGCTCCTCACGCTCCGTGGCACGCCGTTCATGTACTACGGCGAGGAGATCGGCCTCCGCGACGTGCCCATTCCACGGGCGGAGATCGTCGATCCGCCCGCCCGCCGCGGCGGACCGATCAGCCGGCGCATCTCGCCATGGTGGAATCGCGACCAGGCGCGCGCTCCGATGCCGTGGGGGAGCGGCCCGAACGGCGGCTTCTCGCCGTCGC
>DASWSI010000197.1:0-2970 GCA_036402715.1 Candidatus Limnocylindrales bacterium | reverse complement strand
TTCAAGGACCAGCCGAACGGCTATCTGCCGGGTCAGGTCTACGACATCACGGACGGCAAGGACGTCCCGGGTGGCTTCGGCTACATCTCGTGGACTGGGTCAAACAGTGCGGGCGCGCTTGCGACAAGCATCTGCACGCCGGACAACCCTTCGTTCTCGACGCCGTTCACGTTCCCGGCCGACCCCGGCAAGTCGAACAGCAGCAGCGTCCGGGCCTGCCTCGACAACTGGATCACGTCGGGCCAGACCGTGCTCATTCCGATCTACGACACCGTCAGCGGCAATGGCAACAACGCGTCCTACCACGTCACCGGGATCGCGGCGTTCGTCCTGACGTCGCGCGGCCAGCCCGCCGTCGACAACATCCGCGGCTACTTCGTCGAGATCTACCCGTACACAAACCCGGTTCCGGCCGGGGCCGGATCGCATCCACCCACCGCAGCCGACACGTCGTTCTTCCTGGGGCTCATCAAGTAGCGATCACGGCCGCCGTTCCGGCGAGCGGGCCCTTGCCCGCGCGATAGGAGCGGCGGCCACCTCAGCCGGCCGTTGCTCATGTCGCGGGGAGACGACAGAGCGGCGGCCTCCACCAGCAATGCCGGGCATCCGTGTGCCCGGTCCAGGTCCAGATCACAGAGGAGAACTCACTCATGCCGCCTCGACGCCACTCGCGAAGCGACCGCGAGCGGGGTCAGGTCCTGATCATCGTGGCCGGGGGGATCACGACGCTGCTCCTGCTCGCGGGTCTTGTTCTCGACGGAGGGATCGCCCTCTTCAATCGCCGCGACGCCCAGAACACCGCGGACATCATGGCCCTCGCGGGCACGAAGTTCGTCGCCGACATTCATCAGTCGAAAACCCCAGCCCAGCCGAGCACCTTCGCGGCACTTTCGAGCTCGGCGACCGCCAACGGCTGCATCGCGAGCGGGAGCGTTCCGTGCAACTGGCAGGCCTGGTACGTCGGTGTGGGGCCGGTGGACCTGTCGGCCGTGACCGCCGCCTCCGGGGTCCCGAGCAACGCGCTCGGTGTGCGCGTCGTGGTGACGCGTCAGCCGGGCACGTTCCTCGTCGGCATCGCCGGGATCAACCGCTGGGACGTGAGCACCCAGGCGACCGCCGTCGCGGTCGCACCTGACAAGGCACCGGCGGGCCAGCTGCTGCCGATCGCATTCAAGGACCAGCCGAACGGGTACCTGCCGGGGCAGGTCTACGACATCACGGACGGCAAGGATGCGCCCGGCGGCTTCGGGTACGTCTCCTGGAATGGCTCGAACGATCCCAACGCGCTCGCGAACAGCATCTGCAATCCGGACAATCCGTCGTTCTCCGTCCCCGTCACGTTCATCGCCGACCCGGGCAAGTCGAACAGCGCGGATGTCCGTGCGTGTCAGGCCCAATGGATCACGTCGAGCCAGACGGTCCTGATCCCGATTTACGACACCGTCACGGGCTCGGGCAACAACGCGACGTACCACATCATCGGCGTGGCCGCGTTCGTGCTCACCTCGCAGTCACAGCCGGCCGTCGACAATATCCGCGGGTATTTCGTCGAGATCTATCCGTATACCGATCCGGTCCCGGCCGGCCTGGGCTCGCGTCCACCCACGGCACAGGACACGTCATTCTTCCTCGGCCTGATCAAATAGCGCCGCGGAGAACCGAAGAGCCGCGCCCTGTCGGGCGCGGCTCTTTCGATTTCAGTCGCTCGTGCGGTCCGCGGGCCGATCCCGATCAGCGGATGCCCGTGTCGAACGCGATGTCGAGCTGGGTCACGACGCCGGCGACGACCGTGATCGTCGAAGGCGCAGGCGGCGCCGGAAACCTCGCGACTGAGTCGCCCTCGACCGTATAGGTGCCCGGCGCCAACCCGATCGCGTAGCTCCCGTCCGCGGCAGCGGTCGCGTGCGCCGCGACCGCGCCGGCCGTGTTCCGGACGACGATCGACGCGCCCGGAACGGTTCGGGGGTCGCACGAGGTGTCGCCGACGCGAACGACCGGGCAGGTCGGACCGGCCGTCACGCGCCCGGCGACGCCGGACGCGCCGAGCGGGAGCGAGGCGTGAGCACCACCTGCGATGCCGGCGCCGACGGGAAGGATCCCCGATGGCACCGGCTCACCGGTGTCCTGGAGCGTCGAGACGGTCCCGTCCGGCGTCACCCGATACGTCCACTCGTGCTTGCTGATGCAGCCCGCCGGGCAGTCGCCCCATCCGACCTGGATCACGACCTGGTACCCGGTCGCCGCGTTCGACGCCTCGTACCAGCAGCACTGCCCGATCGCGTCCGGGTTCGCGCGGCCGAGACCCGCGAAGAGCGGGTAGAGGCTCTCGACGCGCGCCGCCGCGGCATCGGCCGAGGTGACGGCGGTCCCGGAGCCGGACGCCGGCGGGCCGCCGGCCATCCCTGTGCAGCCGGCGAGCGAAGCGACGACGACGGGGAGAGCGAGGCGGCGGAGGGTCAACATGGGCCACGGACGATGCTGCGGCAGCGGGGGTTCCGCCGCAACCTGACGATCAGCCCAGCCCGCCTGGCGGGAACGCGACAAGCGGCTGTCGACCGCCCGGACCGCCGCGAAGTTGGCCTGCCGGAGCATCCCCTATACTCGCCGCCACGCCGACATAGCTCAGCGGTAGAGCAGCTGTTTCGTAAACAGCAGGTCCTCGGTTCAAATCCGAGTGTCGGCTCCAGCCCCCTCCTTCGCGCTCCGTTCAAGGCGTCCGAGAGATGCGCATGGCAGCCGCGATCGCGGCAAGGAGCCGAAGCGCGTCCAGCATCAGCGTTGTGGTTCGAGCTCAACGGCGCGGACGTTTCGAAGCGAGTGGCCGGATGGGACGAACTGATCGACCGGCTGTACCTGGGTCCTACCTTACCCAGCGCGTGATCGGTCTCGGCGTGAAGGGCACTTTCAACGCTCGGCCACTTGTATTCGTGGGCGTGAACGGCCATGAAACCCGCGGCCTGGGCGGTCTCC
>DASWSI010000196.1:0-2024 GCA_036402715.1 Candidatus Limnocylindrales bacterium | reverse complement strand
ACCGTTCGCGACGCGGTCGCAACCGCCTGGCGGGCGGCGTCGCTCCACGACCGCGGGCTCGTCCCGACCATCTCCCGAATGATGAAGACTCCGGCCACCGGGCTCCTCCTGTAGTGCTGGGCGCCGAGTGTATGGCGCGGGCCCGGACAAGCAACGAGGCCGGCCCGACGGCCGACCTCGCGATCGCGTGAGTCGCCCCCGGCAAGGGGCTTTGCGTCAGACCGAGACGGCCGCCGCCGTGAGCGTTCCGGCTCTGACCTTGTCGAAGCACGAGCTGCAATAGACCGGCCGATCGTTCCTGGGGGCGAAGGGCACGACCGCCTGGCCACCACAGGCTCCGCAGATCGCGGCGTGGAACTCGCGCGGGCCCGCCGAGGTTCGTGCCTGCTTCGCAACCGCCCTGCACGACGGGCAACGCTGCGGGTCGTTCACCAGCCCCTTGCTGGCGAAGAACGTCTGCTCGCCGCCCGAGAAGATGAACTCCTCCGAACAGTCGCGGCAGATGAGCGTCCGATCCTGGTACACCGTGCAAATCCTCCTGGGCGCAGCGCCGAACGGCCGAGGGTCCAGGCCATGGTGGGCACCGACCGAGGCCGTCCGCGAACACAGGAGGGACGGTGCGCGATGCGGTTCGGTCGGGTTCGTGCCCGGAACCCTAGCGGCGAGAATACGCGCGGAGTCAATAGGCTCGCGAGGCGCAGGTTGTCGGCCGAAACCGCGGCGCGCCGCGGCCTCCCAACGCCTTGAGGCGGCACCGTGCGACGGTCCCGGCGGACCAGATAAGCCGGCGTTGAGGGCGCGCACGCACCATGGCCGTCATGTCGTCGTCAGATGCCGGTCCCGTTGACACGCTATTGGAGCCGTCCGTATCGTTCGCCGCCCCGACGTCCCTGTCGGCGCGGGGAGCCGGGCCGTCGGCAGAGTACGGGCCGATCGCGGTCGGTCCCGGGCGGCCGGCGGCGTCGCTGGCGTTGCGCGTCGGGAGGGGTGAGCGCGGCGACATGAACGGGTACCCGATCCAGCAAACGAAGGTCCACCGCCCGCCGCTCCGCGAGGAGACGCTGACGCGCGACCGGTTGCTCGATTGGCTGCACGTCAAGATTCATCATCGCGTCGTCTTCGTGGTCGCCGAGGCGGGCTACGGCAAGACGACGCTTCTCGCGGATTTCTCGCGCCGAACGCGGCTTCGAACGATCTGGTACCGCCTCGACGACGAGGACCGGCACTGGGTCGCGTTCCTGAACTATCTCGTCGCGGCCGGGCGTCAGCACGACCCGACGTTCGCTGAATCCACGGCGCGGCTGTTGCGCGAGCTCGAGACGGCGAGCCACAGTCGGGAGACCGTTACGAGCGCCTTCATCCGTGACGTCCGGACGCTCGGCGACCACGGTGCGGCGGTCATTCTCGATGACTACCACCTCGTCGACGACGCCCCGGATGTGGCATACATCGTCGGCGAGCTGCTCGCGCACTCGCCGGAGCGCGTCACGTTCGTCTTCTCGAGCCGGCGTGAGCCGCCCGTCCGCGTTGCGCGGCTCCGCGCGCTGGGCGAGCTCGCGGAGCTTTCGACGAACGACCTCCGATTCAACGAGCCGGAGACGGAGCGGCTCTTCCGCGAGACCTATGGGCACGCCCTCGAGCCGGACGTGCTCGACGACCTGTCGCGTCGCACCGAAGGCTGGGCCGCATCCCTCCAGCTCGTCCAGGCGGCCATCCGTGACCGCTCCGCGGCCGAGGTTCGCCGGTTCGTTCGCACGCTCAGCGGCGCCGAGGGCGACCTGTACGACTACCTCGCAGAAGAGGTCGTTGGCGACCTGACCGCCGAGCTCCAGGACTTCCTCATGAAGACGTCGTTGCTCCAGAACGTCGACGCCGACCTAGCCCGCCTGTTGACGCAGTCGACGGGCGCCGCGGCGCGCGCGCGAATGACGGACGCGGAGCGGCTCGGGCTCCTCCATCGTTCAAGAGAACGATCTGCGAATTCTCAGCGGTTCCACCCTCTCGTCCAACAATTCCTCGAGGAT
>DASWSI010000195.1:0-2100 GCA_036402715.1 Candidatus Limnocylindrales bacterium | reverse complement strand
CCTCTCCCTGACGGATCCAGGCGACGTCGCGGGGAGTGGCGTCGAGATCGTCGCGCGGCCGCCGGGCAAGAAGGCGCAGGCCCTCGCGATGCTGTCCGGCGGGGAGCGGGCGCTCACGGCCGTGGCGCTCCTGTTCGCGATGCTCGAAGTCCGCCCGGTCCCGTTCTGCGTCCTCGACGAGGTGGACGCGGCGCTCGACGAGGCGAACGTCGGCCGCTTCGCCGACGCGCTGCGTGGGCTCAGCGAACGAACGCAGTTCATCGTGATCACCCACAACCGGGGCACGATCGAGGCTGCCGACGCGCTCTACGGCGTCACGGTCGGCGACGATTCGGTCAGCCGCGTCATCAGCCTGCGCCTCGAGGAGGCCCGGGCGATCGCGGAACAGCGCGCCGAGCGCGAGACCGCGGCCACGATCGGCTGACGGCGTGGGGTTTCTGAGACGGCGAAACGAGGAGCCGAAGGCCGAGCCGGACATCCCCGGCGAGGCGCCGCCCGCGGTCGCGGTTCCGCCAGGGCCGGACCCGCAACCCGGTCCGGACGCGGAGCTCGAGGCCGGACTTCGGCCCACCCGCCAGGGCTTCATCGGCCGATTGCGCGGCATCCTCGGCGGCCCCGATGCGACGTCATGGGATGACGTCGAGGAAACCCTGATCGCCGCCGACGTCGGGGCGGCGCTCGCCTCCCAGGTCGTCGAGCGAGCGCGCCGGCGCCGCGATCCGGGCGGCGGCGAGGCGGCCGTTCGGGCGGAGCTTGCGGCGCTCCTCGTCCCCCGTGGCGGACCGTGGTCGCCGCAGCCATCAGTCGAGGGCGGACCCGCGGTCATCCTCGTCGTCGGGGTCAACGGAACCGGGAAGACGACGACCATCGGCAAGCTCGCGGCGCGCTACGTCGGCGAGGGGCGGTCCGTCATCCTTGCCGCCGCCGATACGTTCCGCGCGGCGGCCGTCGAGCAGCTCCGGATCTGGGCGGACCGTGCCCGCGTCGATGTCGTCGCGCATGCCCCCGGCGCCGATCCCGGTGCGGTTGTGTTCGACGCCATCGACGCCGCGGTCGCGCGTGGCGCCGACCTCGTGATCGCGGATACGGCCGGACGGCTGCACACCAAGTCGAACCTGATGGACGAGCTCCGCAAGGTCCGCCGGATCATCGACAAGCGCCTCCCGGGCGCGCAGCCCGAGACGCTCTTCGTCCTCGACGCGACGACCGGCCAGAACGGGCTGGCCCAGGCCGTGGCGTTCCACGAGGCCGTCGGGCTGAGCGGGATCGTGCTGACGAAGCTCGACTCGACCGCCAAGGGCGGGATCGTCTTCGCGATCGAGGACGCCCTCAAGGTTCCGGTCCGGTTCGTCGGGGTGGGGGAGAAGGCGTCCGACCTGCTGCCGTTCGAACCCGACGCCTTCGTGGCGGCGCTGTTCGCGTAGGTCGTCGCCGGGCGGCCGCTGTCCGGACCCGGACGAATGCCGGATTGCGTCACCCCCCGGAGCCGGGCAGGGTAGGCGTGACGAGGCCGTATGGGCCTCGTTCGTGGGCCGCAAAAGCCTGCGCTACACTGCCTCCGCCTCGGTGCGCCAGAACCCGCGCACCACCCCGTCCGGCGGGTCGCCGGCGGATTTCCTGCTCACGGAGCGCACCTCCAGACATGTTCGACACCCTCAGCGAGCGGCTGCGCAAGACCCTCGCGGGCCTCACCGGTCGCGGCCGGGTCACCGAAGCCGACGTCGATGCCGCGATGCGGGAAATCCGGCTCAGCCTCCTCGAGGCCGACGTCAATTTCAAGGTCGTCCGCGACTTCGTCGCACGGGTCCGCGAGCGAGCGATCGGCGCCGAGGTGCTCGAGAGCCTGACCGCCGGCCAGCAGGTCGTGAAGATCGTCAACGACGAGCTGGTCGAGCTCCTCTCGGCCGGCGACCGCACGTTCCACCTGTCGGGCAGTCCCGCCGTGATCTCGCTCGTGGGCCTGCAGGGCGCGGGCAAGACGACGCTCGCTGCCAAGCTTGCCCGCCACACCGTCAAGCTGGGCCGGCGCCCCATCCTGGTCGCGGCGGATCCGTACCGACCGGCCGCCGCGGACCAGCTCCAGACGCTCGGCAAGGCGCT
>DASWSI010000194.1:0-6355 GCA_036402715.1 Candidatus Limnocylindrales bacterium | reverse complement strand
GCGGTCCAGATGGGGCTGTCGCCCGGGTCGTCCCATGTTCCCCAGGAGCGGGCGAAGATCTCGTAGGTTCGCCTGCCGAACAGGAACGCGTCCGCGCGCTGGAAGATCTCGTCCATGGCCGAGCCGGCCTCGTTGTCGAAGTGCGCCCATCCGTCCCGCTGGAATCCGCGGAGCTCGGTGATTCCGGGCACGGGGGCGCCGGGGCCCTGCATCACTCCGTCAACCGAAACCTGCGTGGTTGTCGTGAGCCTCATGTGCTCGTTCCTTCGGTCGTCATCGGTCGAGCGGGTTCGTCAGAATCAGCCCGGCGCGAGGATCCGCCGGAGCAGCGACGTCGGGGGCGCGCCATGCGAGATGCACGCCTCGAGGTGCGCCCGGTAGTCGAACCCCGGCGTCTCGCCGAATCCGCCGACGACGCGCGCGGCGGGAACGGCTTCCTCGCCGCGCGGATCCCCGGCCGCAATCGCGGCTCGTCGCCGCGCCTCGAGCTCGATGCCCCAGAACTCGAGCGAGCCCACGAAATATGTCGACAGCTGCGCCGACGACAACCGCGCCCGGTTGTACTTGTTGCGCGCCTCGGCTTCCTCCTGGAACCCGCCGTCGACCATCAGCGAGACGGCCTCGTCCTCCGTCATGCCCGCGCCGTGAATCCGGGCATCGATGATCGCGTTCGTCACGGCGCGGAGATAGAACTTCCAGTGCACGAGGAGGAGCGCGGGGTCGTCGCGGCCGTACCCGAGGTCCATCATCACCTGGGTCACGTAGACGGCCCAGCCCTCGGCAAACACGCCACTCCAGAAGACCGCCCGCGCAATCGACGGGCAGCGATTGGCGTACGCGCCCTGGAGGTAGTGGCCGGGGACGGCCTCGTGGATCGTGAGGAGGCGGAGCTGGCGCGTGTTCTCCTCGCGCAGGAACGACTCCGCCTGTTCGGTGGTCCAGTCGTCCGGGATCGGCGTGATCGAGAAGAAGCTCTTCTGGCCCTTGTCGAGCGGTCCCGGCGCGTCGAGCATCGCGCCACCGAAGGCGCGCAGGAACACCGGCGTCCACCGGATGTCGAGCGGCTCCTCGGACAACCCGATGACGTTCCGCTCCCGGCAGAACGCCTCGATCCGGACGAGCTCGTCGCGGCAGAAGTCGAGCAGCTGCTCCGCCGGCGGATGGTCCGCGGCGACGGCGTCGAGCACGCCACGAACGAGCTGCCCTTCATCTCCGGGCACAGGCGCGCCGCCGCCCCACGCCGGCCACAGCTCGCGGGCGAGGCGGATCATCTCGCCCCGAACCGCGACGTACTCGCGTTCCGCGGCGGCGAGGATTGCGTCCGGGGTCAGCTCCTCGCTCCGGATCGTGTGCCGCATCTTCGCCGCGAAGAGCTCCGGCCCGAGGCGTCCCTCGCCCGCGCTGGCGGGCAGGACGGTGTCGCGGAGATGGGTCTCGAACTGCGACAGCGCGGTTTTCGCGGCCGCGGCTGCTGCTGACACTCGTCCGACAATCGCCGCCACCGCTGCGTCGCCGGTTGCCGCCGCTTCCGCCTCGCGCACGGCATCGTCCGCGAGCTCCGCGATCCCGTCGAGCTGCTTGAGCGCCGTCTCCGTGTGAAACCGGGCAACGGGCCGGCCGTCGAGGCCCACGAGGCACGCACGCGCGGCGTCGAGGAGGTCGGGCATCCCCTCGAGCCGGAGGGCGACGGACGTCAGCCGATCCGCCAGCGGCGCGAATTCGCGGGCGAGAAGCGGGAAGATGCCGCCACCCAGGATGTAGACCCACTCGAGCGGGTTCCACGTCTCCTCGCGGAGCTCATCCTCCGCGAACCGCTCGGCGGCGAGCTCGAGCTGGACGAGGTCGCGGTCGATCACCTCGTCCGGCGTCAGCGTCGCCTCGTCGATCGCGGCGAATACGGCCGACCAGCGGTCGCCGAACGCGAGCCGCTCGGCCCGACCTGCTTCGGTCATGTCCGGCCATCGGCCGTCGTGGTCATGGAGCCCCGCCGCGGTCGCGTGCAGCGGGTTGAGCCGGAAGAACTCCGCGAGGAACCCATCGAGTTGGTCACTGAACCCGGACAACGGCAGCTCCCCGGCTGAGGTCGATTTCCGCGCAGTCTAGGACGCCCGGTTCGGAAGGCGTTCGGCGACGTGCCGGCGGCTACCATCTCCGCGATGCCGCCGAACGACTGGGCCCGCCCAACGGTGCTCGAAGGCCGCCTCGTGCGCCTCGAGCCGATGTCGATCGCCCACCTCGACGGCCTCGCCGACGTCGCGTTCGATCCGGCGATCTGGCGCTGGACGATTGCCCGGCCCACCGATCGCGCCGGGCTCGAGACGTGGATGCTCGCCGCAATCGCGGCGGCGGACGCCGGGACGGAGGTTCCGTTCGTGACCGTCGAGCGCGCGACCGGGCGCCCGATCGGCAGCAGCCGCTACATGAACATCGTCGCGGACCACCGCCGCCTCGAGATCGGCTGGACGTGGGTGGGGACGGCGTGGCAGCGGCGAGGTGCGAACCGCGAGGCAAAGCTGCTGATGCTCGAGCACGCGTTCGAGGTGCTCGGCTGCCACCGGGTCGAGTTCAAGACCGATTCGCTCAACGAGCGATCGCGCGCGGCGCTCCTCGGGATCGGTGCGACGTTCGAGGGAATCTTCCGGAAGCACATGGTCATGCCCGAAGGACGGCTTCGCCACTCGGCGTACTACAGCGTCATCGACGACGAGTGGCCGAGGGTCAAGGCCGCGCTCGTGGCGGGGCTGGACGAGATCGTCGGCTCGACCGCGGGGTAGCAATGAAAAAGCCGGCCGGCCCAGGTGGGACCGGCCGGCTCGCGATATCGGGTGTCGTCAGCCGCCGACTTCGTCGTTGCCGGTGTCGCCCATCCCGGACGACGTGGCGCCGCCGGTCGAGCTGCTGCCGCCGCCGGAGCTGGAGGTCGACGTGCTGCCGCCGAGCCCCGAGGACTCGTCGGTGAGCCCGCCCTGGCCACCGCTGCCGCCGGTCATCTGGTCGGAGTCGCCGCCCATCCCGGTTCCGGACGACGTCCCGCCGCCGAGCCCGCTGCCGGAACCCGAGTCAGACCCGCCGCCAGCAAGACCGCCGTCCGTCATGCCGCCGCCGGAGCTGACGTCGCCGCCGCCCATGCCGCCGGTGCCGGTCGAGGTCTCGTCGCCGGACGATGAGCCGCCCATCCGGTCGCTCGTGCTGCCGCCACCCATCGAGCCGGACGTGCCCGTGCTCTCGGTGCCGGACTGATCGTTGCTCCACTCGCCCTGGGATCCGCCCTGGCTCCCGCCCTGGCCGGTCATGCCACCCTGCTCCTGGTCCGTCACGCTGCACCTCCGAACGACATGGCCGCCCAGCGGGCGACCAAAGGACTCCGATCGTGGGCGCCACTCGCCTCTGGGCGCGATGCCGCACGCGGTCGCGCTCTTGCAAACTCGTTGCCGGCGCGACTGGCCGCCGGCGTCACCGGCGCAACCGGCGCGCGTTCCTGAGGCCGTGGCGCCCGGAAGCGTCTCGCGGCCCTTCCCATCTGCCATCATCGGCGCCAGCGTCCGGCTCCCGTTCACGCCGCCGGATCGCACGGGAGGGTCACGTCTTGGTCGAGCTCGCCATCAGGATTCTCGTCAACGCCGCGGCGCTGTGGGTCGCGGTCAAGGTCGTGCCGGGCCTGGCGTTCAACTTCGGGGCGGACTGGTGGAAGCTGCTGGCGGTCGCGCTCATCTTCGCGCTCGTCAACAGCTACATCCGCCCGATCGTCAAGGCGCTCTCGTTCCCGATCAGCCTCCTGACGCTCGGGCTGATCGGCTTCGTCATCAACGCCGCGATGCTGCTGCTGACGGCACTCCTGTCGAGCCAGCTCAAGCTCGGGTTCAAGGTGGGCGGCTTCCCACCGAGCCTGAACGCGGACGCGATCGTCGCGGCCGTTCTGGGTGCGATCGTCATCAGCGTCGTCTCGACGCTCGTCAGCCTCGCCCTCGCGCCGCGGCGCCTGCTCCGCTGAGCCCGCGCCACTGAACGCCGAGCCCGAGCGCGACCGGCTCCCGGTCGTCGCCCGTCCGCTCCTCGAGGCGGCGCGCCGGTTCGGAACGCCGCTCTACGCGACCGATGTCGCCGCGCTCGACGAGGCGGCGGAGGCTGCCCGCCGGGCGTTCCCCGAACCCTGGCTCCGCCAGTACTCGCTCAAGGCCAACGATGTCGCGGCGATCGTCAGGTTGATCGCGGAGCGCGGCTTGGGGGCGAACGTGGTGTCGCGCGGCGAGTGGGCCGTCGCTCGCCGCGCCGGCATCGCGAACGGGCAGATCACGTTCGAGGGCGTCGGCAAGACGGACGACGACCTCCGCGCCGCCGTCGGATCGGCGAGAGGCGGCGCGCCGGTTCGGTGGCTCGCGATCGAGTCCGTCGACGAGGCCGTGGCGCTCGCGCGGATCGCCGGCACGGCCCGGCGCGCACCCGCCACGCGGCCGCGCGCCGCGGCACCTCTCGACGTCCTGTTCCGGCTCAACCCCGACGTCACGCCGGAGACGCACCCCGGCCTCGCCGTCGGTGCCGGCAGCTCGAAGTTCGGGATGACGGAGGCGGAGCTGTCGGAGGCGATCGACGCGCTGCGAGCAACGACTGCCGTGCGCCCGCGCGGAATCCATCTCCACGTCGGGTCGCAGCTCGGGGCGATCGACGCGTGGCGGGATGCGGTTCGACGGACGCTCGCGCTCCTCGCGCTGCTCCGGGGCTCGATGCCGGACTTCGACACGCTCGACGTCGGTGGCGGGTTCCCCGTCGCCCGGATCGGTGAGCGCGTCCCGTCGCCGGAGCGGTTCGGCCGCGAGGTCCCGGCGCTCCTCGACGCGATCCCGGAGGATCGGCGGCCGCGCCGCCTTGCCATCGAGCCGGGTCGCTTCCTCGTTGCGCGCAGCGGCTGGATCGTCGCCCGAGTGCTGCACGTCCGGGCGCGCGGCGGGCCGCTCGTCGTCATCGACGCCGGGATGACGGAGCTCATTCGGCCGGCCCTCTACGGAGCGCGGCACGACATCGTCGCGCTGACGTCGCTCGCGCGCGAGGTCGATCACCGTCACGGCGCGGGCGCAACCGTGGCCCGGGCGGGCGCGGCTGCCGGCGCCGTCCCGGCCACGAGCGTCCACGGCCCGATCTGCGAGTCCACGGACGAGCTTGGCCCCCACGACCTCCCGCCGCTCCGGCGCGGCGACGTCGTCGCGATCCGCGACACCGGGGCGTACGGCGCGTCGCAATCCTCGACGTACAACGGCCGCCCACGTCCACCGCAGATCCTCATTCAGCCGAACGGCGACGTCATCCTCGCCCGCCGCCGGGGATCGGTCACGACGCTCGGGTAGGCTGTTCGGGTGAACGAACGAGACCGGCTGCTCGAGCGCCTGGCCGCGCGGCCGCTGCTCGCCGACGGCGGGATGGGAACGCTGCTCTTCAGTCGCGGGCTGCCGCAACGCGCATGCCTCGACGAGCTGCCGACGACTCGGCCGGATCTGATCGGCTCAATCCACCGCGAATACCTCGAGGCGGGCGCCGACATCATCGAGACGGCGAGCTTTGGGGCGAATCGCGTTCGGCTCGCGGCGTACGGCCTGGCAGACGAGGCGCATCGCTTCAGCCGCCGAGCGGCGCAGGTCGCCCGCGAGGCGCGCGACGTCAGCGGCCGCGACGTGCTCGTCGCGGGCTCGATCGGCCCGCTCGGCGCACCCACGCGCGAGATCCTCCACCTCGACGAAGCGCACGTGCGGGCCGCGTACCGCGAGCAGATCGAGGGGCTGCTCGAAGGCGGGGTCGATCTCTTCGCGATCGAGACGCACATCGACCTTCGCCATCTCCTCCTCGCGATCGACGAGGCGCGCCGGGCGGCGGATCTGCCGATCCTCGCCGAGCTCACGTTCGGCGAGGAGCTGGCGCTCCCGGACGGGACGACGCCCGAAACGGCCGCGATCGCGGCAATCGCGGGCGGCGCCGACGCCGTCGGCGTGAACTGCGGCGTCGGTCCGCAGGCCTGTCTCGACGCCGTGGAGGCGATGGGCCGGCCGGACGCGATGCACGCGCCGCGGTCCGTCATGCCGAATGCCGGGCTGCCGCAACGCATCGCGGGCCAGTTCGTATACGCCGCCGGGCCGGAGTACTTCGCCGGGATGGTGCCGCGGTTCGTCGCCGCGGGCGCACGGGTCGTAGGTGGCTGCTGCGGAACGACGCCGGAACACATCGCCGCGATGCGGGTGGCACTCGACGCGGTCGCGGGCGCCGACGAGCAGCGGGCACGCGCGCGGACCGCGGGCACGGCGCGCGTGACTGCCGCGCGGGAACGGACGACGCCGACGACCGCCCAGATCGCCGGCGACGCGCCACCACC
>DASWSI010000193.1:0-4371 GCA_036402715.1 Candidatus Limnocylindrales bacterium | reverse complement strand
CGCGGTCACCCGGACGAGCGGCGCCGGGTCCTCGCTGCGGGCGCGGCCGGGATCGCCATCATCGCCGCCACGTACATCCCGCTCGCGGTCTCCGAGCTGACGACGAGCTTCCGCGAGACCCGGGCGGCATTCGCCTTCCTGGCGGGCGGTGGTGATCCCGCTGCCGCTTCCCCGCTCCTGCGCGTCGTTGTCGTCGCCCTGCGCATCATCGGCTGGCCCCTCACGGGGCTGCTCACCAGTGCCCCCGCGGCGGCACTCATCGCCGCCGCGTCCGTCGTGGCGATCCTCCTCTGGCGGGCGAGGACGGCCCCGCGCCGCGAGCACGATGCTGTCGTCTGGTTTGCGCTGACACTGGCGTGGTCCGCGGTGGCACTTGCGATTGCCGCGTCGAGCCTCGCGACGATCGTGCCCGGTCTCCCGAACGACCACTACCACGCCTTCCTCGACCCGATCGTCTTCGTCGTCGCCGGGATCGGCGCGGCGGCGCTCTGGAACGCTCGCGGACGGGCGCTCCGCGCGGTCGCCGCAGCCGCCGTCGTCGCCGTCGTTGCGTTCAACGTCACGATCTGGCCGCCCGCGGTCGCGCCGGACGGCGGCTGGCCCGCTGCCAGGGATGCGGCAACGAGGATTGCGTCCGTCGTCGGTAATCGGGACTACGCGATCGTCGGGATTCCGGAGTTCAAGTCCGCCGATGCGTACGCGTTCCCGCTTGCCCGTGCCGGGCGCCCGCCGCGCGAGCTCACGCCGACAGCGGCCACGGGGCTCCCGATCGTCGTCGTCTGCGATCGGCTGTTCGAGGAGGCCGTGGGGTATCGCTGCGGTGGCCCCGCTGAATCGGCGACGGCGGCCCGGCTCGGCAGCGGTCTCCGGCTCGCAGACCGATTCGATGCGTCTGCGCGGACGGTGGTCGCGATCTACCTCCCCGGCTGAATCGCGAACGCCGGCCAGGGAAGGCCGGCGTTCGCTGTCCCCTTGACCCGAACGTGGAGGGCATTCGGGTCGTGCCCTTGGGATTCTTTAGAAGCGACCTGGCGGCCGGCTCGACGGACGGACCACGGGCCGCGCCGGGCGGATGCCCGTTGCGGTCGACACGCCGGCGACGACGGGGCTCGCGGTGCTGCTCGAGCTTCGACCGATGACGCGCTCCGACGAACGGTCAGCGGTGGGCTCTGCCGGCTGGAACGCGCGGCCGAAGCGGCGCATCCGGACGGCGAGGTAGTACTCCATGATCTGGCGAACCTGCGGCTCGCTGAGGAGATCGTCGGCGCGGAGCGCGTACTCGACGCGGGCGGTCGGGTTCGCGGCGCCGGCGGCGACGAGCCCCAGGTATTGCGGGGTGTCGGCGTCGTCGCGGAGCTCGCGGAGACCTCGGGCGAGCTTCGTCGCAGTGCCGAGGGACGGCATCCTGTCGCCGCGGATCAGCCGCGAGATCGTCGAGTGGTCGACGCCGGACTGTTGCGCAAGCTGACGCTGCGACATCTTCTTGGCCTTGAGCTGGGCTCGAAGCCACTCGTTGAACGCTCGACCGTTCTGGCTGGTCATCGGGTGGTGGGCGCTCCGTGACTCGCGCGCGGCGGTGCCGCGGTGCCAGAACTATCCCGTCATGGCCTGTTCGGATGTATCACCCGTTGGTACGGCCGGGCCGATGCGAGGCCCTCAGAGGGCCGGTTGGTGCTGTGGAGTCGCTGCCGGTCAGGGCCGGAACGGCAGGGAGGATCGGACGGGCTCGACTAGTACGGCCGGTTCCCGGCGAGCCCTCGTTCGAGGCCCGGGAGGGGTCGGACGAGGCCATCGCGCACCACCTGAACGCACCGGCGCCCACGCGCACCGAACGCCGGGTCGCGAGCTCACGCCGTCAGGCCGTCGGGGCCTGCTCGGGGGCCGCTCCCGCCACGCCGGCACCGCGGCGCTTCCCTGACAGCGCGTAGGCGATCGAGCCCAGGACGATGATCGAGAGGACGCTGATCGCCCGGTCGACGAGCGCGATCGCGGCACCCTCCGTCGTCGGGACGCCGTACGCGACCCCGAGGACGCCGACGACGCCGGCCTCGACGATCCCCAGCCCGGCTGGACTGAGCGGCACGGCGGTCAGGAGCGAGCCGATGAGGGCGACGAAGAACGCGCCGGAGATGCCGAGCTCGACGCCCGGCAGGTGTAGCGCCTGGACGACGAGGTAGAGCCGGAGCGCCTCCGTTGCCCAGATGAAGCCCGTGATGACGATGAGCGGCGGCAGGCCACGCTTCCCGATCGCGCCGAAGACGCCCTCCTCGAACCGGTCGTAGTACTCGACGATCCGCGCCGGCACCGGCAGCCGGACGAGGATCCGGCGGCCGAAGTTTCGGAGCGTCAGCAGCCCGACGGCGAGGACGACGACGACCCCGACGCCGATCCCGAAGACGATCTGGACCTGCGTCGGCAGCCCGTTCCGGAAGCTCCAGTAGCCGGCGGCGAGCCCGAGCACGGAGATCGCGAACAGGTCGAGGATCCGCTCGATGAACACCGTCCCGAACGTCCGGCTGAGCGACACCGGGCTGTTGATCTTCAGGAGCCACGCCCGGTACAGGTCGCCGAGCTTGGCTGGGACGAGGCAGTTGACGAGCCACGACAGGAAGATGATCTCCGTCGCGTCGCGGACCGGAAGCCGGAAGCCCGTCCCGCGGATGAGCAGCGTCCAGCGGTAGCCGCGGAGCGGAAAGCCGAGATAGAAGATGACGAACGCCGCGAGGAGCAGGAGCGGGTTCGCCCGTCCGATGAGCCCGGGCAGGCGGTCGAGCTTGAAGCCCGGCAGGTTGAGCATGACGAGGACGAGGACGACGATCGGGACGATCAGCGACGCGATCGTCCGCGGCTGACGGAGCCGACGGGCGAGCGAGAGCTGGTCCGCAGTGACCTCGCGTTCGTCGCCGTCGGCGCGCGCGGCCGTGTGTGCCGCGGCAGGCGCGGAGCCGGACGCGGCGTCCTTCGGCAGTGTCGAGCGGCCGCGCAGATCCTCGGGGCCGGATCCGGTCGTCACCGGGTAGCGGACGAATGCGTCGCGACCGCGGCCTCGATCCGCACCCGGCCGTTGCCGCGGGCGCGCTGGACGACCTTGGCGATGGGCGTCATGACGCGGGCAATGAGCGACGACCGCCCGGGCACGACCTCGACCGTCGCGAGGGCGGCGAGGAGCCCTTCCGGCGTCGATGGGTCGCCGGTCACCGCGCTGTACGCGACGGCGACCTCGAGCACGGAGTGGGCGTCGGAGACCGCGACGCCGGGCAGCGAGTTGGCACGGGCAAACTCGGCGGCCAGCTCGTTGCCTCGACCGATCAGCCGGGCGTTGTACGCCTCGACCCAGTCGACGAGGGGGGCGAGCGTCGCCATTCCGGCGTCGCGCAGCAGCGACCCGCGGAACCGGTCGAACGGATGGGGAATTCCCACCAGGCCGCCCTGCTCGCGGACGGCCGCGATCGCGTCGATCGCGGACAGGCCGGGCGGAATCGCCGTGTCGAGGAAGAGGCCGATGAGGTCGCCGTCCGTCGTCCGGATCTCCTCGCCGACGATGATCGTCAGCTGCGATCCGGCGGCGTCACGCGCCTCGAGCGCGCCGTCGAGCCGATCGTGGTCCGTGATCGCGAGGTGCGTCAGGCCCCGGCTCGTCGCCGCGCGAACCACGGCCGCCGGCGACGCGAGCGAGTCGAAGCTCGCCCGGGTGTGGCAGTGGAGGTCGATGAACGCCCGGTCCGGGGGGCGCGGCCGTTCGACCTCGGTGGCGAAGCGCGGTGACGCCATTCGGATGAGCGCTCAGACGGCCTGGACGAGCGACTTCTTGAAGAAGTCGAAATGCTCGAGCGCCAGCCCCGTCCCCAGCGCGACGCAGTTGAGCGAGTTCTCCGCGACGTGGCACGGCACGCCTGTCACCTGGGTGAGCAGCTTGTCGATGTTCCGCAGCAGCGCGCCACCGCCGGACATGACCATGCCCTTGTCGATGATGTCGCTCGACAGCTCCGGTGGCGTCTGCTCGAGGACCATCCGGACCGCCGCGACGAGCTGCTGGAGCGGCGCCTCGATCGCCTCCATGACCTCCGAGCTGGTGATCGGGATCGTGCGCGGCAGTCCCGCGATCAGGTCGCGGCCGCGGACCTCCATCGTCAGCTCCTCGTCGAGCGGCAGCGCCGTCCCGACCTGGATCTTGACCTCCTCCGCCGTCCGCTCGCCGATCATCAGGTTGTACTTCTTCCGGATGTACGTGGCGATCGACTCGTCGAACTTGTTGCCACCGACGCGCAGCGACGTCGACACGACGATCCCGCCGAGCGCGATGACCGCGATCTCGCTCGTCCCGCCGCCGATGTCGATGACCAGGTTGCCCGACGGCCCACTGATCGGGAC
>DASWSI010000192.1:0-3374 GCA_036402715.1 Candidatus Limnocylindrales bacterium | reverse complement strand
ATCAAGACGACGAGCAAGGCCCAGGCCGCGAAGGCCGCCCGTGCCCGGATCGCCGCCTCGAAGGCGGACAAGGCGAAGGGCGCACAGACCGCCGCGGGCAAGGCCCGTGCGGCGCTGACCAAGTCGACCCGCACCGAAGCTGCCGCGGCACCGGCGACGACGGAGCCGACACCCGCGGCGGCGAAGCCACGGACGACCAAGGCTGCGACAGCGCGAGCGAGCAGCGGGACGACCGCCGCGAAGAAGCCCGCGGAGACGAAGAAGCCGGCAGCGAAAGCCGCGACGAAGGCCTCGGCGACGAAGCCTGCGGCGACCAAATCCGCGACGAAGAAGTCCGCCAAGGGCTGACGCTCGCCGGTCGTCACGACCTCCGACACGCCAAACGCCCCGGGCAGCGCCCGGGGCGTTTCGATTCGGTCTCGCGGCGGCTCGGGGCCGTGGGAAGCCTGAAGCTCAGCCGGGCGACGGCCACTCGAAGCACCAGCCCCGCTCGCGCTCGAGCGCCCGTTTCTCGGCCGTGGTGAGCGCGACGACGAACAGCGTCTGGTCGAACGCCCGGTACGCCTCGAACTGGCGACCGGACGATGCGATCAGCGCGTTGATCGGCTCGAGGATGGTCGGGTCGATCCAGTCCTCGAGATACGCCGGATGGAGCTCGTGACGCGTGCCGTTCAGCGTGAACGCGACGGTCACGGGACCCGTCGGCGATGCCCAGCGCTCCTCGATCGCGGTGGGCGCGAACGCGCCACGCGAGATCGCGGCCCACTCCTCGACCGCGCCTTCGTACACCTTGTTCGACTCATCGACGTCCGCCTCGAGATCGCGCCACCAGACGTGCGCGTCGTCCGCGGCCGCCGTCGTGAGCTCGGTCATCGGATCGGTGGGCCTGGGCGCGGCACCGAACTCGGCCGTCGCCTCGTCATCGATCGCCGCCGCGATCGCGGCATCGGAGTCGAGGCGATCCGTGAAGAAGCCGAGCGTTCGGAGTGCGGCGACGCGCTGGACCGTCGTCTGGCCGTCCGCCGGTCCGGGTGCGAGCGGCGTGCACGTCGCGGGAGCGGGCCCGGACGGGCGCGGCACATCGGCGCGCGTCGCACCGATGCCCGGAACATCCACGAATTGGGAGGTGCCGGGCGACGCCGGCGTGGGCGCCTGTGGCGTCGCGCACGCGATGACCGACAGGCTGAGCGCGGCTGCGAGAACGCCGCGCCACGGCATCATGTCGATCGGGCTTCGACCATCCCGGGTCGCGTCTCTTTCGGTCGGAAGAGGCCGTACAGGATCCCGCCGCCCGTGCCACCGACCGCCGCGATCGCGAACAGGAGTCCCGCCGTCGCCAGCTGCTGGCTCCAGTAGAAGCCCGTGAATGAGGCGGCATCGTGGACGCCGGCCGCCTGGAGGTCGCGGCCGCGACCTTCGTCGAGATAGCGCTGGTAGACGCAATCGGCGCCGGTCGCGCAGCCGATCGGCCTCCCGTCGTCCCGCTGGATGACGATCCGCCCACCGAGGCCCGGATCGCGGTAGCCGTCATCCGCGTAGAAGAAGAGCGCCTTGACGCCGAGCAGGAGCACCGCGAGCGTCACTCCGGTCGCGACACCGGCGAACGCGGCGTTTGCGACGATCCGATGCCACGGCCCCGTCCGGCGGTCCGACCGCTGGTTCGCGTAGTACCCGATCAGGAGCCCGGCGGGCACGGTCAGGTACCAGTAGATCGGCTCGATGGGGATGACGAGCAGGAAGCTGATCGCCATCGTGACCGCCATCCCGATCCCGACGTACGCCGCAGCGATGGCGCCGCGGTCGACGAGCCGCGTCACGACGCCCGAGTGCCTCCGGCGACAGCCGGGACCCCTGCGCGCGGCTGGTGCGACACGCGCCCACCGGCAAGCGCCGCCCGCCCCAGGTACCGCGCCCCATCGCCCAGCTCCGCCTCGATTCGCGTCAGGCGGTTGTACTTCGCGACCCGCTCGGAGCGCGACGGCGCGCCGGTCTTGATCTGACCCGTGCCGGTCGCGACGACGAGATCCGCGATCGTCGTGTCCTCCGTCTCCCCGGAGCGATGGGACACGATCGCGGCCCAACCGGCGCGCCGGGCGAGCTCGATCGCCTGGAGCGTCTCGGTCAGCGTCCCGATCTGGTTGAGCTTGATCAGCACGGCGTTCGCGGCGTCCTCGTCGATCGCCCGCGCAATCCTGTCCGTGTTCGTCACGAGGAGATCGTCGCCGACGAGCTGGACGCGATCACCAAGCCGACGGGTGAGCTCCGTCCAGCCGGCCCAGTCGTCCTCGGCCAGGCCGTCCTCGAGCGAGACGATCGGGAATCGCGCGGACCAGTCCGCCCAGAGGTCGATCAGCTCGCCGGAGTCGAGCGTGCGGCCCTCCTTCTCGAGGCGATAGCGGGTCGGGGCTCCGTCGCGGCCCGTGCCCTCCTCGACGAGCTCCGTGACCGCGGGATCGAGCGCGATCGCGACCTGGTCGCCGGGTCGATAGCCTGCCTGCTCGATCGCCCGAAGCACGACCTCGACGGCGGCCTCGTTCGAGGCGAGCGACGGGGCGAATCCGCCCTCGTCACCCTGCCCTGTCGCATGCCCCTCGGCGGACAGGATCGAACGGAGCGCGTGGAAGATCTCCGCGCCGGCGCGGAGCGCATCGGAATACGTCTCGAGGCCGACCGGCATGACCATGAACTCCTGGAAGTCCGTGGAGTTCTGGGCGTGCTTGCCGCCGTTGAGGATGTTGAACATCGGGGCCGGGAGGATCGTCGCCCCGACACCGCCGAGGTAGCGGTAGAGCGGCAGCTCGTGCGACGCGGCGGCGGCGTGGGCGCAGGCGAGCGACACACCCAGGATCGCGTTGGCGCCGAGCGCACGCTTGTTCGGCGTTCCGTCGAGCTCGATGAGCGCGGCATCGATGCCGGCCTGGTCGACGGCGTCCATGCCGTAGAGCGCGGGGGCGAGCTTGTCCGTGACGTTCGCCACGGCTGTCGAGACGCCGTTGCCGCCGTATCGCTTCCTGTCGCCGTCGCGGAGCTCGACGGCTTCGTGGGCACCGGTCGAGGCGCCGGACGGAACGGCGGCGCGGCCGACCGATCCGTCGGCGAGGACGACATCGACCTCGACCGTGGGATTGCCGCGCGAATCGAGGATCTCGCGCGCGTCGACGACCTCGATCGCCGTGTTCACGCCTTGCCCTTGGCTGCCGCAGGCTCGCGGCGTCGCGGCTTCGCCGCCGGCTCAGGCGCCGGTCGGTCGAGGAGGACGGCGACGCCGGGGAGCTCGCGCCCCTCGAGGAACTCGAGCGACGCGCCACCGCCCGTCGAGATGTGGGTCATCTTGTCGGCGAGGCCCTGCTGCTGGACCGCGGCGACGGAATCGC
>DASWSI010000191.1:0-2779 GCA_036402715.1 Candidatus Limnocylindrales bacterium | reverse complement strand
CACGTCGATCCTGCTGCCGGCGAATGCCGAGCTGCTCGCGGCGCCGGGCGATCTTGTCGAGGAGAAGCAGGTGCTTGCCCGCGTCGAGGCGAGGGACGGCGTCACCACGCCGGACGTCACCGCGCCGGTCAAGGGCTTCCTCGTTCGGGACGGCGACAGCCTGCTCCTCCGGGCCGAGGATGTCGTGGAGCGTGAGTACGCGATCCCGCACAACGCGAAGCTCAAGGTGGAGAACGGGTCCGAGATCCGGGCCGGCGATCCGATCACGGACGGGCCGATCAACCCGCAGGAATACCTCGACACGCGCGGCAAGGACGCCGTCCAGCGCTACCTCGTCAAGGAAGTGCAGAAGGTCTACCGGAGCCAGGGCGTCACGATCAACGACAAGCACATCGAGATCATCGTCCGGCAGATGCTCCGCAAGGTCCGCATCGACCAGCCGGGCGACGTCGACCTCCTGCCGACCGAGCTCGTCGATCGGCTCGAGTTCGAGGAGCACAACAACCGGGTCCTCGCCGAGGGCGGCGAGCCGGCCACCGCGCAGACCGTGCTGCTCGGCGTCACGAAGGCATCGCTCAACACCTCGAGCTTCCTCGCCGCGGCGTCCTTCCAGGAGACGACCCGGGTGCTCACCGAGGCGGCCATCAACGGCGCCAAGGATCACCTGATCGGGCTCAAGGAGAACGTCATCATCGGCAAGCTCATCCCCGCCGGGACGGGCGCGCCGGCCAACGTGGCCGCCCGCAAGGAGCGCGAGCGTCGCGCTGCGATCGAGGCCCTCGCCGGCGAGGCGATCGAGGACGGCGGCTCCGAGTACAACCCGTTCCTCGAGGAGGGGACCGGCCGTCCCGTCGACGACGAGGCGGCCGGGCTCGCCCTCGCCGCGACGATCGCCGGCGGTGGACCGGACGACGAAGCGGACTTCGTCAATCCGTTCCTCACCGCGGACGGTGGAAGCGCCGCGGACGGCGCCTCGGGCGACGGTGCGAACCCGTTCGCCGAGGAGCCCGAGGAGGCAACCGCGACACCGGAATCCTGAGGCTCGACGGCCCCGTCGGCGGGGCCTGCGGCGGCTCGTTCGGGTGTTTGACATGCCCTTCGAGCCGCTGCTAAACTCCGCCTTCGTGGCCTCGGGAGGGGTCCCGTGGCCGGCGCGTCCGCCGGCGGCCCATTCAACCTCAACCACCTGACCAGGTCCTCGACCTGCGCCCCTGAATCGGACCGGTTCGCGGACCGGCCATCCGGAGGGCCTCGGACCCGGCAGCCGATCCACTACCCGTCCGCCAACCGAAAGGGAAACGTCTTCGTGCCGACGATCAGCCAGCTCGTGCGCCACGGCCGGAAGCCAAAGATCGCGAAGATCAAGGCGCCCGCCATGCGCAGGAACTGGAACAGCCTTCGCCAGCGCCAGGTCGCCGTCGGTGGCGCCCCGCAGAAGCGCGGGGTCTGCCTCCAGGTCCGGACGATGACGCCCAAGAAGCCGAACTCCGCGCTCCGCAAGATCGCGCGCGTGAAGCTGACCAACCAGATGGAGGTCACGGCCTACATCCCGGGGATCGGCCACAACCTCCAGGAGCACTCGGTGGTTCTGGTCCGCGGCGGCCGGGTCAAGGACCTGCCGTCGGTCAAGTACCACATCATCCGGGGGACGCTGGACGCGGCCGGTGTCCGCGATCGCAAGCAGGGCCGCAGCAAGTACGGCGCCAAGGCCGCCGCCTCGCCGGCCGGGCGGAAGTAGCATGCCGCGTCGCGCGAGCATCGCCCGCAAGACCAAGTACCAGACGGTTCCCGTCAACCGGACCACGTCGCGCTTCACCGCGAAGCTCATGACGAACGGCAAGCGGAACCTGTCCGAGCGGATCCTTCGCCAGGCGCTCGCCCGCGCGGAGGCCGCGTCGCGGCGGCCCGGCCTCGAGGTCCTCGAGGCGGCACTCCGCAACGCGACGCCGATCATCGAAGTCAAGCCGCGCCGCGTCGGCGGCGCCACGTATCAGGTCCCGGTCGAGATCCGGGGCGATCGCCGCCTCTCGCTCGGTGTGCGCTGGCTCGTCCAGGCGGCCCGCAAGCGGAGCGGCAAGAGCATGAGCGACAAGCTTGCCCAGGAGTTCGTCGACGCGATGAACGGCCTCGGGGCGGCGGTCAAGCGACGAGAAGACACGCACAAGATGGCGGACGCCAACAAGGCGTTCAGCCACTTCAAGTGGTAGATCCGGGAGCGTAGGGAAACATCGTGGCACGGCAGGTTCCGCTCGCACGAACGCGGAACATTGGAATCATCGCCCATATCGACGCGGGCAAGACGACCGTCACCGAGCGGATCCTCTTCTACACGAAGAAGATCTACAAGCTCGGTGAGGTCCACGAGGGCGCCGCGACGATGGACTGGATGCCCCAGGAGCAGGAGCGGGGGATCACGATCACCGCTGCCGCGACGACGGCGTTCTGGGGCGACCATCGCATCAACATCATCGATACGCCCGGGCACGTGGACTTCACCGTCGAGGTCGAGCGAAGCCTCCGCGTCCTCGATGGCGCGGTCGTCGTGTTCGACGGCGTCGCCGGCGTCGAGCCGCAGTCCGAGACCGTCTGGCGGCAGGCGGATCGCTACGGCGTGCCACGCTTCTGCTTCATCAACAAGCTCGACCGGACCGGCGCCGACTTCTGGCGCGGCGTCGCGTCGATCAAGGAGCGACTCGGCGCGAACGCCGTGCCGATCCAGATCCCGATCGGTCGCGAGGACCGCTTCGAGGGGATCGTCGATCTCGTCGAGATGAAGGCC
>DASWSI010000190.1:0-3119 GCA_036402715.1 Candidatus Limnocylindrales bacterium | reverse complement strand
GGCGAGGTCAAGGAGGCCTATTCGTGGGTCGGCCTGACGGCCAGCTTCACGTTCGGGACGCGGCCGGACAAGGCCCTCGGCGACCCCGCGCTGTGGGATCGCGCTGAGGGGCTCATCCGCGAGGCCCTCGACCGCGCCGGCGTCGAGTACCGGATCAAGGAAAAGGACGGCGCGTTCTACGCGCCGAAGATCGACATCCAGGTCCAGGACGCCCTCGGCCGGGACTGGCAGACGGCGACCATCCAGGTCGACCTCGTGATGCTCCCGGAGCGATTCGACCTGTGGTACATCGACGAGGCCGGGAGCCAGCAGCGGCCGGTGGCGATCCATCGCGCGATCTACGGGTCGCTCGAGCGGTTCATCGGCGTCATCACGGAGCATTTCGCCGGCGCGTTCCCGCTCTGGCTGGCACCCGTCCAGGCGACGATCATCCCGATCGCGGATCGCCACATCGACGGCGGCGAGGAGCTCGCGGCGGTCCTCCGGGCCCGGGGGCTGCGGGTCGAGGTGGACCGCTCGGACGCCCGGATGCAGAACAAGATCCGCCTTGCCCAGGGCCAGAAGGTGCCGTACATGATCGTCCTGGGCGACCGTGAGATCGAGGCGCGGCAGGGAACAGTGCGGCGGCGCGGGGCCGCCAAGGACGAGCCCCAGGAGACGCTCGGCTGGGACGACCTGGCGGAGCGGCTCGCGACGGAGGCGCGCGAACGGCGGGTCACTTGACGGCGGCGCGCGAGGCGTTCCGGTGTTGCCTTCCGGGCTCGCGCGACCGCCATCCGGGCCATCGTTCGTTGCCCCGTTCGGAGGCCCTGTGCTATCCTCCGCGACGACCGTCACCCGGCCGCCGCATGTCCGGGAATCGGTTGCGAATCGCACAACAAAGGGGTCAGATATAGCACGAGACCTGCGCGTCAACCAGATGATCCGGATCCCTCAGGTCCGGGTGGTCGATGAAGAGGGTGCCCAGCTCGGTGTCATGGCGACGGCGGCAGCCCTCCAGATGGCGCAGGAGCGGGGATACGACCTCGTCGAAGTCGCCCCGATGGCGGCTCCGCCGGTGGTCAAGTTTCTCGACTTCGGGCAGTACAAGTACGAGCTCACGAAGCGGGACAAGGAGAACAAGCGCCGCCAGCGGTCGGTGACCTTCAAGGAGATCCGGCTGTCGCCGAAGATCGGCGTCGGTGACTTCGAGACGAAGGTCCACCGGGCGATCGAGTTCCTCGAGGACGGCGACCGGATCAAGGTGACCGTTCGGTTCCGCGGGCGCGAGCTGACCCACCCGGAGCTCGGGCGAAACATGCTGGCGAGGTTCGGCGACCAGATCAAGGATCATGGTGTCGTCGAGCGGGCGCCACTGCTGGAAGGCAAGTCGATGCACGTCACCGTGGCGTCGCTTCACAAGCCGAAGGCGCACGACGCCCCGCAGGCAAGCCCGGCACGTGCCGGCGGTGAGGCAAGGCCGAACGGGACCGCGGACGCACCGGCGTCTCCGGGGGCCGCGGCCGTACCGGAGCCACGACCCGCCGCAGCGCAGGCACCGGCGGCGACAGCACCAACCGCAGCATCGGCAACGACAACCGCGGCAGCGGCCGCAACGACGACGACAGCAGCCCCGACGGCGCCGGCGACTCCGGCGGAAGCACCAGCGGCGACAGCAGCGACACGGACGCCGGCCGCGACAGCCGAGCCGGCGCCCGGAACGACGACAACGGCACCGAAGGCGACAAAGACCGGGGAGCCGGCGAAGCGGGTCACGAAGCCGGCGACACCGCGAGCAACCGCCGCGGCCAAGCCGGCACAGGAACCGAATACCGATGCCGCAGCGGCGAACGGCACGGCAGCCGCGAAACCGGCCCGGTCGCGGGCCACGACACAGACAGCGAAGCCGGCGGAGACGCCGGTCCCCACAGGAGAGTGAGGCAACGGTGCCCAAGATCAAGAGCCACAAGGCAGCGCAGAAGCGGATCGGTGTCACCGGCAGTGGCAAGATCGTCCGCGTGAATGCCTGGAGCGGGCACCACCTCGAGATCAAGTCCTCGTCGCGGACGCGGCGCTACGCCGGCAAGTCCGTGATCGGCAAGGAGCATGCGGAGCAGGTCCGCCGTCTCCTCCCGTACCTCAAGAAGCAGGGTTAGCAATGGCACGAGTCAAACGAGGCGTCACCGCCCACAAGCGGCACAAGCGCCTCCTCGATGCGGCGGAGGGTCGCAAGGGCGCGAAGTCGCGTCTCGTCAAGCCGGCGCGCGAGGCGCTCCTCCACGCGCTCGCCTACGCGACGCGGGACCGGAAGCAGCGCAAGCGCCAGTTCCGGCAGCTGTGGGTCATCCGGATCAACGCCGCGGCCCGGCAGCAGGGCCTGACGTACGGCGCCTTCGTCGCCGGCCTGAAGCGGGCGGACATCGAGCTCGACCGCAAGATTCTTGCCGATCTCGCCGTGCGCGACGCGGGCACCTTTGCGAAGATCGCCGAGGTCGCGCGCGAGGCCTGATGCCTCTGCCGGCTCTGCCGGCCTCCCGCCGCCGAGCCCTCGACTCGACCAGCGAGCTCGAGGGTTCGTGATTCCAAGGAGGATGTGTGGACCTCGCCCAGCTCACGACTGAGCTGCGTTCGCTCCGCGACGAGGCGGTTGCGGCCGCGCGCGACGCGGACGGAAGCGACGTCCTCGCCGAGCGCGAGCTCGACTACCTCGGCAAGAAGGGTCGCCTGACGGTCGTGCTTCGCGGCATCGGGGCGCTGCCCGCGGAGGACCGTCCGAAGGTCGGCGCGATCGCGAACGAGATCCAGACGGAGATTCGCGATGCGTTCGCCGCGGCATCGGCCGCCATCAGGTCACGCGAGCTTGGCGAGCGCCTCGTGTCGGAGGCGACGGACGTCACGACGCCCGGCCGACCGATCCGCCGGGGGACGTACCACCCGATCCCCGCCACGATCGAGCGGATCGCCGCGATCTTCGGTCAGTTCGGCTTCCAGGTGTACGAGGGGCCGGAGGTCGAGGACGACCGGACGAACTTCCAGATGCTCAACATCCCCCCGGACCACCCGTCGCGCGACCTGTGGGACACGCTCTACGTCGAGGGCGACGGCAAGCTCCTCCGAACCCACACGTCGCCCGGCCAGAT